>CBFDTI010000033.1:0-13595 GCA_965612795.1 uncultured bacterium
TCACCTTTATTCATCAATTTAAGTTAACCCCTATTTAGTCTGGTCAATCCTTAGCTATATTGACTAAAACGTGGCGATACTTTTGGATATGTTGCCTATGATATTGACATGATGCTTGTGCTTTTATATCTTAAAGGCATGGGTGAAGTAATTTTACATACGAATCACGTACTAGACTTTATCGATAATAAAGTTTGGAACCAACTTAAGGATGAAATCGTTCGTGCACATAGGTTGATTGAAACGCGCTCGGGGCCTGGCAGCGAATTCTTGGGTTGGCTCGATCTCCCCTATCAGGCTGGGGTTAAGGAGATAATCCGTACCGCCAACCGCCTACGTGAGGATAATGAAGTACTAGTCGTTGTAGCAATAGGTGGATCGATGCTCACTGCACGTGCTGTCATACACGCGCTTATGGGTCCTCTCTACTATCAAACTGATGGCCCCAAAGTTTACTATGCAGGTTATAACCTAGATAGCGATTATCACACGCGGCTCATAGAGTTGCTCAAAGACAAAGAGTTTGCACTATGTGTGGTATCAAAATCGGGGTCAACCATCGAACCAGCGGTCACATTTAGAATGTTACGCAAACTGTTGGAACAAAAGTATGGTAAAAAAGCTCGCAACAAAATCGTAGTGATCACCGATCCGCAACGTGGACCGCTCAGAAAACTGGCCCAAACATATGGATATGTTACATTCAGTATACCACCAAATGTTGGTGGTCGCTTCTCTGGGTTATCGCCAGCCGGCCTATTCCCTATGGCGTTTGCTGGCGTGGATATCGATGCATTACTTGAAGGTGCACGTGATGAAGCCCAACGTACGAATAAGCTCGATCTCGACACGAATCACGCCTATCTATATGCAGGTATAAGGAATGCGCTCTATCGTCAGGGTAAGAAAATCGAGATATTCGTAACGTTTGCACCCCACCTGTACTGGTTGAACAAGTTTTGGGAACAGATGTTCGCCGAAAGTGAAGGCAAAGATGGCAAAGGCCTCTATGCTACCACAGCACAGTTCACCATGGACTTACATTCGATCGGTCAGTGGATACAAGAAGCTGAACGTACGATATTTGAGACATTTTTCTGGTACACACCCATAAGTGACACAACTACTATACCGGCTGATCATCCCGATATCGAGGTACTTAATTATCTACACGGTAAACCGCTATCCTACATTAACGAAAATGCTAAGCTGGGCACCCAACAAGCTCACAAAGATGGAGGTGTACCGAATCTGGAGATTTCGATCGATAAGCTTGACCCTTATCATCTTGGGCGGTTCATCTTTTTTATACAAAAATCTGTAGCCATCAGTGGTCACATTTTGGGGGTAAACCCATTCAATCAACCGGGTGTCGAAGCTTACAAGAAAAATATGTTCCGATTGTTAGGTCGTTAGTCCCATGAACCCCATATTTGAGGTTTTGTGGAGTTATCCTAGGTTTGTATCACTTTTTGACAAACGTGAGGTCCAGGGTCTGGTTGGTGGACTCAAAAGCTTGTTTTTAGCCGAATATTGTAAGGATAAGGGACCTATCTTCATACTCTCACCCATGGCGGAAACTTTATTCCATGAACTTAAATCACTGGTTGAACATAAGGTCTATAATTTGGAAGAGTCTTACGAACCATCCTTACGCGCTATACTGATGAAAGAAAGATGTATAGTGATCTGTGGGCTTACTCCGTTGTCGTTCCCGGATATATCCAACCTTAAGGATAAAATGCTCATCTTAAAGGTGGGTTCATCATTCCGTATGGAGAGATTAATCGAATTTCTCATCATCCGCAATTATGAACGTGTAACTCTGGTCGAGGAGCCACTCGAATTTGCCGTCCGTGGCAATATAGTCGATTTCTTCCCACCGGAAGCACCCTATCCCATAAGGGTAGAGTTCGCTGACGATACTGTATATTCGTTGCGTTACTTTCACCCCGAAACACAACGTTCGATTAACCATATTCAATCCATAGAGTTATTGCCTGATATAGGGGAACGTACGTTGACGATCGATGAATTCATCAAAAACATAGACATACCCGTGATACTCGATAATGTGAGATTACCTATCACCTATCGGTTGCTAATAGGTGAGGGTTACGACTTTGGTGCTACAAGTGCGTTTGTCGGCGATCTATCCATGTTCCGTGATAAGTTGTCTCAGTTCAAACAATATCATATCTTCATCTCAGGTGTAGGGGATGAAATCGACAAACTTCACAAGCTATTCCCCGATACCAAGATAGTGTCACTTCCTATCGAGGAGGGCTTCATAGTGCACGAACTCAAACTTGCCGTCTTTACGTACTATGATATCTTCGGCAAGAAACGAGTGCGTCCACCTTCACACCCATATCAGAGTGTAGGTATACCCATCGACGACCTAAAATGTCTACATAAAGGTGATTACGTTGTACATATAGACTATGGGATAGCGCAGTTCGAGGGTATAACCAACATCGAAGTGGAAGGCAAGCGGTTCGATGCTTTCTTGTTGAGGTTTCGTGATGGCGATCGCCTATATGTACCAGTGGAGAAGATGCATATGATACAAAAATACTCTGCACCTGGTGTGGTCAAACCAACGCTGTCTAAACTGGGTTCGCCCCTGTGGGAGTTACGTAAAAGACGTGCCAAATCTGGTATATACAAGTTTATGCAAGAGTTGTTACAACTGTATGCAGAGAGAGAGATGTTGAAAGGGCATGCATTTTCACCTGATACAGGGTGGCAGGTGGAACTCGAGGCTTCGTTCCCATACGAAGAGACACCAGATCAGCTCAAAGTCATGGAGGAGATTAAACGTGACATGGAGATGCCACGACCAATGGACCGCCTCGTATGTGGTGAGGTAGGGTTCGGCAAAACTGAATTAGCTATAAGAGCCGCATTTAAAGCTGTCATGGACTACAAGCAGGTGGCAGTCCTTGTGCCAACAACGATTTTAGCCGAACAGCATTACAACACATTTAAAGAGAGGTTGGCTAGGTTCCCCATAAGAGTTGAAATGCTGTCTAGGTTTACCAAAAGTCGTGAACACGAAATACTGGCCGGCTTGCGGGATGGTACCGTAGATATAGTGATAGGGACGCATAGGTTGTTACGCGAGGATGTTAAATTCAAAGACCTTGGATTAGTAATAATCGACGAAGAACATAGGTTCGGTGTACGCCAGAAGGAGAGATTCAAACAGCTACGTAAAGAAGTGGATGTGTTATCATTATCAGCCACCCCCATCCCACGTACACTGTATATGGCATTGCACAATATACGGGCATTATCGTTGCTTGAGACACCGCCACCAGGTAGGCTACCTATAATTACGCAGGTTATACCATGGGATACGAACCTCATCCGCAGGGCGATAGAGTTTGAACTATCACGTGATGGTCAGGTCTATTTTGTACACAATAGGATCGAGACTATATACGTGCTACACGATATTTTAAAACGATGGTTACCTGATGTGGAAATAAGGGTGGCACATGGTAGGTTGAAGCCCAAGGAACTCGAAAAGATAATGTTGGATTTCTACCATAATAAGTTTCCGATATTGTTATCAACCAACATTATTGGTTCCGGTATTGACATACCAACAGTCAATACCATCATTATTCATAACGCTCATATGTTTGGTATCGCTGATCTGCATCAGCTACGTGGCAGGGTGGGTAGGGGTGACGTCCAAGCTTATTGTTACTTAGTTGTACCAAGAAGCATGTCGTCACGTGCAAGACGCCGTCTGGCAGCTATCCTGAAGCATACCGAACTAGGTGCAGGCTTTAAATTAGCGCTTAAAGACCTGGAAATAAGGGGTGCAGGTAACATACTCGGCAGAGAACAACATGGTTATATGAACATGATCGGCTACGATCTCTACCTGAAATTACTGGAAGAAGTGATCCGCGAATTACGTGGCGAACGTATGGTTGAACATGAACCCAAGATTATACTTAAAGTGGACGCATACTTTCCGGATGATTATGTACCACCGGAATTGAAGAGTGGACTTTACAGGAGGCTGAACGAAATTAAATTAGAAAGTGAAGTGGATACGTTCGAAGATGAGCTTAGAGATAGGTTTGGTTCTTTGCCACAAGAAGTACGTAATTTGTTGGACGTGGTACGGTGGCGCTTACGTGCGAAACGTGAAGCTATGGATGAGGTTGTGATAGGTGATGAATATGTTACATTTCGCAAGAAGGGGGTACGTAGGGTAAGAAAACGTTGATGTCGTCTTCTTTAGTATGGGGTATAGTCTTTGTTCTGAGCGCTGGATTAATTCTTCTATTACGCAAAATCTCCTTATCTACAGGATTTTTGTTAGACAATCCACACAACAACAGCAAGGCCGGCATCCATACATATCCTGTACCATCTGTTGGTGGTATTGCGGTGGTGATAGCGGTTATGGTAGGCATCTGGCTAAGATATGGTAGGTTTGAGGCCTGGAACCATATCCCATTTTACCTAACAGTACTTATACTGGTAGCTGTCGGTATCATCGATGATACCTTCATAGTCAACCATCGTGTTAAATTAGTGACCCAAGCGGCGATAGCGATGCTCACCATAGGTAGTGGTATCGTTATACAGGGGGTAAAGTTTGGCTCTCTCCAAATAGCGCTTGCTCATCCATTCGACTATTTTCTAACTGTATTTTACGTGATGGGTATGATCAATGCCATCAATATGATAGATGGGCTTGATGGGCTGGCTGGCGGTACCGGGGTTATCATCCTTACAGGTGTATTAATAGGGAGTTACTTGCTTCAAAACACATTCCCATACATGTTGGCACCCTTTATAATAGTGGCCTTGGTGGCATTCCTTATGTTTAACTTCCATCCAGCAAAGGTCTTCCTTGGTGAGGTCGGTAGTATGTTTCTCGGTGTGACACTCGCTGTTTTGCAGATAAGGGGGTTAACATCTGGCGGTTATTTTTACCTAGGGTATGCCATAATCATTACAGCATTCCCAATCACCGACGTACTATGGAGCATAGTAAGGAGGAGGAAACACTATCACAAGCGTGATCTGGGTCACTTACACCATCGTTTATATTTCAATGTTTTCAACAAAAGTCAACCCAAAACGGTGCTCACATTGTGGGGGATAAACCTTCTATTGTTAGGGATTGGTGTGCTTACATTGTTATACTATGAAACGCTCTGTATACCTATCCTTCTTACGGGTATCGTCGGTGTAGCAATCATACTCTATCTACTGAAACGACGTTGAGGCATTTTAATGAGCACTATCTCGGTGCTCATTATCTTTCTTACGTTCAGCGGTGGTGTGATACTTGCACATTTCCTTGATCCACCTATCATCCCACTATTATGTGGGATAGGTTTCTTCATAGTAATTTCGGTGTTCAAGTTTCGCGAATATGGGCTGTTGATAGCTGTCTTACTTTTAGCTGCTGTGTGGTATGAACTCCGTGTAGACTTATACACACGTAATTTCCTCCAAGGTAAACGGCTACATATCTTAGCGACTGTCAAAAACATCCCCGAACACACAACAAGCGGATACATCGTAACACTCAAACTGATAACCCCTTTTAGAGGAGCAAAAATACGTGCAAGCCTACCCAGAAATCTGCACCCCGAGTATGGTGATACACTCAAAGGTGACATCTATCTCACTTATGTAGAGCCACAGAACCCGGACGAGTTCGATTACTACACGTTTCTAAAGAATGAAGGGTTCTGTGGTGCAGGTAAAATGGTATCGAACATCGCGATTAAAAAGTATAGTAAGGTTTCCTTTCTTCGGTTCGTGGGTAAGTTGAGAGAGAAACTGTTGCACGAAATAGATGCTTACACCAAAGGTGACATCAATGCGTTTTTGAAGGGGATCCTGCTTGGTGAACGGCGTTGCTTACGTGAAGAAGCTATAGAGCCATTTCGTAAAACCGGCATAATGCATATACTTGCAATCAGTGGTTTACATACTGGTATAATTGCAACCTTTATAATGCTCGTATTAGCTGCGATGAGGATACCGTTGCTTATACGCTATCTTGTTACGGTGTTTACCCTTATAGTATATGTGACAATTGTGGGCCTACGTATACCTGTTATAAGAAGTAGCATCATGTTATCATTAGCTCTGTTGACTGTCATCCTAGAGCGTAAGGTACATTATAGTAACATACTGGCGTTGGCAGCTATTGTTGTGCTCATCATGAACCCCGGTGCACTTTTCCAGATAAGTTTCCAATTATCGTTCGGTATAACGATGCTTATATTTGTTTGTCACAATTTAGTGGCTCCACGCATTAACATGCGCTCACGTGTACAGCGATACTTGTTGTACCCTATAATGGTATTCACACCCATACAGGTGATGCTGCTCCCCTACACAGCGTACCATTTTCATTACCTACCGGTAGCAGCTCCGTTGATGAACCTCATAGTAGTGCCACTCACGGGGTTCTTGCTCATCTGTGGATGGGTATGGTTACTGCTTTCATTTGTGCCCATCAAATTATTTTCAACCCTATTTGGAGCCGCTTCATTCGCTATAGCTAAGTTTATTCTCGCTATTACGCAATTCGTATATAGATTGGGAATGTACATTGAAGTGGCAGCTTTCCCACTCTTATACCTAGCGATCTTCATATTGCTATCCGTGTTGGGGATCACTGTTTTCATGCGACGTCTGGCACCTAAATATGCCTTAATTGTCTTGTTATCCATACTCAATCTATTTGTCTGGCAAAAGGTGTTCACCAAAAAGGATCTGCACGCGCTTTGCATAAAATTGGCCAGTGGTAACGCATTTTTGATCACACATCCAGAGAATATCTTGGTGAACGCTGGTATGTGGTATCCTCACTACAACGAAGGCGAAAAAGTAGGCTCTATATTGAAGTATTATCATGCATTCCCACTCAAGTACATTGTAGGGTACGGTAGTATAGAAAATATCGGTGGTTTGCCTTACGTGGTTGAGAACTTTCCATGTTCATTATTTGTGGGATTTACGGAACCCACCCGTAGCTGGCAGTTTCTCAAGAGACGGTTAACCGCATTGGGTGTAACGTATAAGCTGTTCGATAAAGATACCACTATCAAGTTGGGGGAGCTAAAGCTCACCAAACGCCGAAACTCGTTACAACTGTGTTACCAGGGAGTCGAATTAAAGTATGTGAATGGCCACCTTTACTTCCACAGGTATCACATCTATCCATATAAAGAAGCTATCTTCATAACCCGCATAGGTAGAAAAATTTACATTTACCCCTACTCATGGTTGATTAGAACATTGCGTGGTAAGTTCCTACATTGGACAGGTTATCTCGGTGTCTAACAATGTGATTGACAATCACGTAGATATCTTAACTTGTAACGATGGTCGCCCCTTACGGTGTAAGCAAAACGAAAGGTCGCAAATACAAAGAAGAAGAAGATCCAATACGTTCACCATGGCAACGTGATCGCGACCGTATCATACACTCAGTAGCGTTTCGGCGTCTTGAATATAAAACTCAGGTATTCGTTAACCACGAAGGTGACCATTACCGTACGCGGTTAACACATACGCTGGAGGTGGCACAGATATCACGCACTATTGCACGTGCGTTACAGTTGAATGAAGATCTTACCGAAGCTATCGCCCTATCACATGATATAGGGCATCCGCCATTTGGCCATGCGGGTGAGGAGGCACTCAAAGAGAATTTACCCATAGGGTTTGAACATAACCGACAAGGGTTAAGGATAGTAGATGTACTCGAACGTCGATATGCAAACTTTCCAGGGCTCAACCTTACGTATGAAACACGTGAGGGCATCATCAAACATCACACCCCCTATGACCTGCCCAAGGTGGAGGGACTTGAAGAGTTTGACCCCAACACACCCCCTACACTTGAAGCACAGATTATCAACGTAGCTGATGTAATAGCTTATAACTCACATGATCTGGACGATGGGTTACGTGCCGATTATATATCGCTGGACCACCTACAGGAGTTACCGCTATGGGCGGATATCTTCAATAAAGTGTATGAGGGCTATAAAGATCGACCCATACGGGTTATTATCTACGAAACATTGCGACGATTGATCGCCAAACAAGTAAGGGATGTAATCGAATACACACGCTATAATATTGAAAAACACAAGATTAAAACCGTGGATGATGTACGTAATATCGGGAAGATACTGGTAGAATTCAGCCCCGAGATGCGCGAACAGCAGGATATGTTACGTAGGTTTCTTGAAGATAACCTATATCGACACTATAAGGTGGTGAAGATGCAGGAGAAAGCCAAACGCTACATCAAAGCAATTCTTGAAATATACCTAAAAGAGCCCGCACATTTACCACCTGAGTATCAGGAGAGGATAACCGATGAGTATTCACTTTACCAGACAGTTTGTGATTACATTGCGGGCATGACGGATAGGTTTGCACAAGAAGAATATGCACGCCTGTTTATGCCATTTACGAAAATGTGACCCCAAATTGATAATACTCATAGCAATAGCTGTGGGTATCCATGCACTCGAAACCATAGTACCTAAACCTTTACCATGGTTAAGGGTGGGCTTTTCGAACGCTATTGTGTTGACAACATTAATGCTATATGGATGGAAGGATGCATTGGTAGTCACCGTTGCACGTACGTTACTAGGTAATACCGTAACTGGTACAATACTGACACCTGCACCAGTGATTGGGCTTGCGGGAGGTATAGCAAGTTTGTTCCTCATGACCATAGCCCATGGAACACATATATTTAGCCCCGTAGGGGTTAGCATAGTGGGGGCGTTAACTCATAACCTTGTACAACTGTTAGTTGTATCTGTTATACTGGGTTATTTTGGGGTACGCATGTTGATACCCATTTTTATACTGTTAAGCATTGTCACAGGTGCAATCACAGGTGTGTTAGCTTATTATCTATATGTGTTTTTAAAACCAAGAACCGAAACATTGGATCTAGATAATCGACCTGGTTGAGATTAACCACCAGTCGCTCCTTGCCACTAGTTAGAATCATATTACCAGTTGTATCTATATCTTCGAATTTGTAGCACTTATCTCCTATGTATAGATTACTACCTATATATGCCATGTTGGTACGTACCTGATGTAGAATCGTATCGTCATCCATCTTTGCATACGATTGGATGGCTTCAAAAAGTGCGGGCAGTTTCTTGTCGATCTCTATCTCATAGCCACACTCAATCTGCATAGATGTAGCATATGGGATATTATCGATCTGAGCGATATTGACATTTATACCTATACCGACCAGATCCAGATTACGGTGACGCTCGATGAGTATACCCGCAACCTTTTTGCGATTGATAATGACATCGTTAGGCCACCGTATCAATGCATTTAATCCATAGGTATCATCTATCCACCGTATAACTGCTAATGCATACCTAAAGTATGGAACCGTCGTCATTGACATAAGTAGAGAACACCAGATACCACCCTTAGGGGACCACCAACTTCTACCCCAGCGACCTTTGCCACGGGTTTGTTCCTCAGCGATAACGACTGTACCTATCGGTAGCTTACCGTGTTGGAGGAGGCGCTTCAACTCCTCCTGTGTCGAATCAACTACAGTATAACGGAAGACAACACTACCTACCACCTTAATAGGACCGATCCCCAGGTGAACCCACCCCCGAACGCAGTAAGTAACACAAGGTCACCTCTGTCTATCTTTCCTTCATTGACAGCATCGTACAATGCAAGTGGTATACTCGCAGCCGATACGTTTGCATGCTTGTGGATGGTTACCATAACCTTATCTTGCGGCAACCCAAGCCGCTCACGTACAGCCTCTATGATACGGATATTAGCTTGATGTGGTATAAACAGACGCAATTTATCAGCACCTACACCAGCTAATTCGAGCACCCTCGTTGCAGATTCACTCATACAACGTACTGCATGCTTGAACACCTCACGTCCCTGCATCTTGATGTAATGTAAGCGTTTTTCAACAGTCTCTCTAGTGGCAGGCATCCGACTACCACCTGCTGGCTGTATTAGTAGTTCACCAAGCGATCCATCTGCATGCCAGTCATACGCCAAAATGTCGGAATCACCCTGTGCAAGTTTAAGCACCACAGCACCGGCACCATCACCAAACAGTACACATGTGTTACGATCTTGCCAATCCGTTATCTTGGTTAACGTTTCTGCACCTACTAACAGCACACATTTAGAGGTGTTCGTCTTTAATAGACCATTCGCCAGTATGAGCCCGTAGATGAAACCCGAACATGCTGCACTTATATCGAGTGCAGGTACATCACGTAGGTTGAGTGCTGCTTGCACTATAGCGGCTGTTGATGGGAAGAAATGGTCCGGTGTCACAGTTGCCACGATAACGGTATCGATATCATCAGCTTGTATATCGGCGTTGGTTATAGCTTCACGTGCTGCTTGTATGACAAGGTCGGATGTGGCTTCGTCATCAGCCGCTATGTGACGTATCTGTATACCAGTACGTGTGCGTATCCATTCGTCAGAAGTATCCACCATCTTCTCGAGGTCGAAATTTGTTAAAACCTTTTCCGGTAGATATGAACCTACACCCAAGATTTTAACACCCATCGCAAGTCAGCAGCTTTATTACCTTCATAATGGAAAATGGTGTCAAGGTTTTGTGGCAGCAACCGCCTAAGTACATGCAATTCTTCCACAAAATATGGGGCAAACCGTGATTCGGATATCCATTCTTGAGTCGCCGGAAACACATTTAGTAACAACACAATCAAACACACAATGATGGAACCTTTGAACCCACCCACTATGGCACCCAGCAGCGTATCGATGAGCCCAAACCTAAGGCCTGCCATAACCTTATATAGCAGCTTCAATATTACATAGACGAATGCGGTTGTCAACAGAAATATGATGAAAAAGCTCACAATACGTGATGCAGCCAACGTAAATGGTAGGTACAATGACAGGTAAGTACAATACTTAGCACCTACGAATATACCTATCCATACCGCAGCAAGTAAAGCTATGCTACCGATGAATCCCTTAACCAAGCCTTCAACTATGAATAGCACAATGATGCCGATAATTATCCAGTCGAATATCATCCCTCGGTGGTCTCTTTCTCCTTACGTTGTAAGTAGGCTTTTATGCCACCCCATGCACTGAACAATGCAATAAAGAAGCCAAACGCCACGTTACTCCACTTCAGTACACCGCCCCATATCCAACCCGATATCATCACCCACAACCCCATATAAAAAACGAGCCAACATTGCCACATGGTTGCTCCTTAGATTTTCTAAATAACTGGACAGAGGGCTTTGTCAATCTTTTTGTAACAATGCTGTTGTAGATGCTATAATAGACAGGCATTATGGTAATTAGTTGACAAACCCAGATGTTTCATATATTTCGATGGATATGAAGGCTGTTTTACGTGAATACGAGACTGTTACAAATGTGGCAGGTCCATTGCTATTCGTAGAGAAGACGAAGAATGTCAAATATGGTGAAATAGGTTACGTGCGGCTATCCTCTGGTGAGATACGTAGGGGACAGGTACTCGAAGTAAGTGGTGACAGAGCGTTGGTACAGGTGTTCGGTGGTACCCAAGGTATCGATATAGATAAAACACGAGTTAGATTTATCGGTAAGCCGCTCGAGCTCGGCGTTAGTATTGATATGCTGGGTCGCATATTTACGGGGTTGGGTGAACCCCGTGATGGTGCCCCTCCACCTTTGCCTGAAGAGGTTGTGGATATTAACGGTAGTCCCATCAATCCAGATGCGAGGGACTATCCTAATGAGTTCATCCAAACCGGTATCTCAGCAATCGATGGTCTCAATACGCTCGTACGTGGGCAGAAGTTACCTATTTTTTCGGGTTCAGGTCTACCCCATAATGCGCTTGCAGCCCAAATAGCACGTCAGGCTAAGGTGCTGTCGGGTGAAGAAAAATTCGCTGTGGTGTTTGCTGCAATGGGTATCACCTACGAAGAGGCAGAATTCTTTCGCGAGGATTTTGAGAGAACAGGTGCACTCGAACGTGCCACACTTTTTATTAATCTGGCAAACGAACCTACGATTGAACGGCTCGCAACCCCAAGGGTAGCGTTGTCGTTGGCTGAATTTCTTGCGTTCAGAAAGGAGATGCACGTGTTGGTCATACTCACGGATATGACCAATTATTGTGAAGCATTACGTGAGATATCGGCTGCCCGTAAGGAAGTACCCGGCAGAAGAGGTTACCCTGGGTATATGTACACCGATCTTGCCACAATTTACGAGCGAGCGGGAAGGATAAAGGGTAAGAAAGGTTCCATAACCCTCATGCCCATACTTACGATGCCGGAAGATGATAAGACGCATCCGATACCTGACCTTACTGGGTACATAACCGAGGGACAGATCATATTATCAAGGTCGTTACATCGTATGCGGGTATCGCCCCCAATAGATATACTGCCATCGTTGTCACGGCTTAAAGACAAGGGTATAGGTGAAGGTAAGACACGTGAAGACCATGCAGATCTGTTCAACCAACTCTTTGCCGCATATGCACGTGGTAGAAGTATGCGGGAGCTTGCAGCTATACTTGGTGAGGCAGCACTTACGGATGTAGACCGCTTATATCTAAAATTTGCAGATGTATTCGAAGAAAAGTACATATCACAAGGTGAGTATGAAGAACGTTCAATCGAGGAGACACTTGAGCTCGGCTGGCGTTTATTGGGTATGTTACCAGAAGAGGAGCTCAAACGTGTAAGGAAGGAATTCCGTGATAAGTATTGGCGAAAGTATCGTGAGGAGTATTTAAAAAATAAAGGAGAATAATGCCACTTTTAGAAGAGAACGATCGTAACGAGTTACGTAAATTATTCAGTAGATTGAAGCATCCTGTGAAGCTTGTTACATTCACACAAGAGATAAACTGCGAATATTGCAAAGAAACTGAGTTGCTGGTAAATGAGGTAGCTGATCTATCATCTCTAATTACTTCCAACGTGTATAATTTTGTCACCGATAAAGATAAGGTTGAACAATACAAGATTGATAAGGTGCCAGCGATCGCTGTATGTGACGAAAAAGACTATGGTATAAGGTTTTATGGGGTGCCATCAGGTTATGAGTTTACTACGTTGATACGCGATATATTGATGGTATCTACGCAGATGACTGAACTGAGTGAGGAAAGTTTACGTAAACTTGAGACAATAAACACATCAGTGCATATCCAAGTATTTGTCACCCCTACATGTCCGTACTGTCCAGCTGCGGTATATTTAGCACACCAAATAGCGTTTGTTAACGATCACATAAGAGCGGATATGATTGAGGCACTCGAATTCATGGAGTTAGCCCAAAAATATAATGTGTATGGGGTGCCCAAAACTGTGATAAATGATGAAATAATGTTCGAGGGTGCACTACCCGAACCCGCATACGTGGATGAAGTATTGAAAGCCACCAAGAGGATAATACAACCCTAACTCGGCATGTCCTGCATATTTCTGGTGTTGCTGCTGCCCAGTGATTGGGCAGGTTATGGTGATTTCCGTCAAGTATCTGGGGTAACAAGTACACCTACC
>CBFDTI010000034.1:0-13503 GCA_965612795.1 uncultured bacterium
CTCAACATACCCGATAAGGATGGTTGGGTAACCAGCTCACTCACAATAGGGGATTCACTCATTATCGACGATATCAACATCTACGTACGTATAACCCATACGTACATTCAAGACCTACAGGTGAAGCTACGTTCACCCACCGGTACCGAGGTCATGCTACACAACCGAACAGGTGGCTCACACGACAGCATCGTAGGCTGGTACGGTATCGACCTCGTCCCCGATGGCCCAGGCTCGCTATCAGATTTCATCGGCGAGTACTCGGCTGGCGAATGGCAGCTCATGGTTAGAGACTGTGCCGGTAGCGATACCGGTACCCTACACAGCTGGGGTGTAAGAATATTCTCCAGCATACCATATGTTGAGGCATCACCCACTGATGTAAGGTTCAGCGTCATCGTACCCCATACCATAAGCTGGAAGGTACCATCCACCCTACTGCCTGTCAAATGTGCGATTTACGATATCATGGGTAGAAGATTAACCTCATGGCAGATAACCACCACGACCGGTAGCTTACCATTTGATGCACCCGCTGGCGTATATTTCGTACAAGCTCGGGCTACCCAGTTCAACAAAACCCTAAAGCTAACCCTTTTATATTAGGAGGTATCATGGCCAAAGAAACGACCACCAAGAAACAATGGAATATAGTGATCATCGAGCCACGCTGTAAAGGATGCGGCAACTGTATCGAGTTTTGTCCACGCGATGTGCTGGAGTTCGCTGACCACTTCAACAAGCTCGGTTACCATCCCCCACGTGTGAAATCACCCGATAACTGTATCGGATGTCACCTATGTGAATACTTATGCCCTGAATTCGCAATTTTCGTCAAACCCAAATCCACATGAAATATGCACTACTCTCGGTTACCGATAAGACTGGGCTGTACGAATTCGCACATAAGCTACGTGAGTTAGGCTACTCACTGCTGGCAACCTCTGGCACCACACACTACCTACGTGATAGAGGCATAGAGGTGGACGAGTTGAGTAAATTCACCGGCTACGGTGAACTATTACATGGTAAGGTAAAATCCCTACACCCAAAGGTATTCGCAGCCATACTCGCATCGGCTGATGAACTGACACAACTTGATACACCGCCAATCGATCTGGTTGTGGTCAATCTCTACAAGTTTGAAGATAACCCCTCACCTGATAACATAGATATCGGTGGCGTTGCACTAATTCGTGCAGCTGCCAAAAATTACCACCGTGTAACAGTTATAGTCGACCCACAGGATTACAACTGGATAGCTGATAAGCTAGCTACTAACTCATTAACCATAGACGATAGGCGTATGCTTGCACACAAAGCGTTCCGTTACACAACCTGGTACGATGGAATGATCGCAAGTTATTTCGAGCCCGACTTCAAAGCCTTGTTACTCCACAAGCATCAAACCCTTCGCTACGGCGAAAATCCCCACCAACCCGCCAGCTGGTACAGTATAGTTGATACAAAAGGGTTCGCACTCCATAAGATACATAAACTACAGGGTAAAGACCTATCTTTTAACAACCTTCTCGACATAGACACCGCTGCACGTGTGATAAAGCGGTTCGATAAACCCACTGCAGTAACAATAAAACATACAACTGTAGCGGCACTCGCATCTGGTAACAGTATCGAGGAGGCATTCGACCTCACCTATAAAGGTGATCCGATGTCCATCTTTGGTGGTATACTGGGGTTCAACCGTCCCGTCACCAAGGAGCTGGCCGAACGCTTGACCTCGATATTTATCGAAGTGGTTGTAGCCCCTGAATTCACCGATACAGCGCTCACCGTATTAGGTAAGAAGAAGAAACTCATACTTATCAAGCTACCAGCTGACGAGCTACCAGATTTCGAATACCGTACAGTTACTGGTGGTATATTGGTACAAAGCATGGATCGCTTCGATACAGAAGGTTGGCAAGTTGCTGGCAAATACGAACCTACCGAACCCGAATTGGCAGCTGCCAAGTTTGCATTCCAAGTTGTACAGTTTGTCAAATCCAACGCTATAGTGTTGGCCACCCCCAACATGACAGTAGGTATAGGTGGTGGCCAACCCTCACGCGTATGGGCGGCCGAAATTGCAATCAAAAACCGTGATAGGTTCAACCTCACCCACCTACACCCAGTAGCATTAGCATCGGACGGCTTCTTACCCTTCCCTGATACTGTAGAGCTCGCCGCACAAGCTGGTATAGATGTCATAGTGGAACCCGGTGGCTCAATCCGCGACCCTGAAGTCATTGCAGCCGCTGACCGCTACAAGATACCCATAATTTTCACGTATAAGCGTCACTTTCGACACTGATCAACCCACCTGCGTATTATTACTAGTAGACAAAATTATTTGATTGACTTTACTCGATTCCATGTAGTTATTTAAATTAGCAGGAGGCAAATATGGAAAGCATAATAAATGATGCCGAAGTTAGAATGAAGAAAACTCTGGACTTTCTCAAACGCGAACTCACCAACATCCACACCGGGCGTGCCACTCCACGTATGGTGGAAGATATCAAAGTATCTGCATACGATAGCGAGCTACCTATAAAACAGGTAGCCACTATATCGATACCCGAGCCACGCCTCATAATAATAAGTCCATGGGATAAGTCATTACTCACAGAAATCGAACGTGCCATCCAGCGTGCAAATATCGGTATAAACCCACAGAATGATGGCCAAGTCATAAGGCTTGTTGTACCTCCATTGAGTGAGGAACGTCGTCGCGGTATGGTAGACCTAGTCAAACGCATAACCGAACAGCATCGTGTAGCATTACGTAACATACGCCGTGATGTTATCGACAAATTACGCAAAATGAAAAAAGAAGGCGCGCTATCCGAAGACGATGCCAAGCGGCTCGAAAAGCAGGTCGACGACCTCACTAAAGATTACATCGGTAAAGCTGACGAGTTGATGGAGGCCAAAATCAACGAACTAATGGAGGAATGAACCCTCTCACTCATATCGGTATAATAATGGACGGTAACGGCCGCTGGGCACAACGACGTGGCCTACCGCGGGTTGAAGGTCACAAGGCAGGTGTAGCAGCCCTTGAGAAAATAGTCGAACACTGTGGTAAACTTGGCATCCCATATCTTACAGTATTTGCATTTTCCACCGAAAACTGGCGTCGCCCCGCTCATGAAGTACATGCAATACTTAATCTGCTCAGCAAAACTGCGGAGGAGAAGCTACCCAAGTTGATGGAAAATAACATACAAACACGTTTCATGGGTAGGCTTAACCAATTCCCCATCTGGATACGCCGTCGCCTGTATAAGGTGCAGGAAGTTACTAAAAACAACACCGGGCTTATATTCACCATAGCGCTTAACTATGGTGGTAGAAGTGAGATCGTCGATGCTGTCAACAAAATCTTACATAACGGTATACGTAAGGTGGACGAAGAGAGCTTCCGACGTTTTCTTTACTATCCGGATTTACCAGATATTGATCTACTCATACGTACATCGGGCGAGTTCCGTATATCGAATTTTATGTTATGGCAACTTGCTTACACTGAGCTATGGATAACCCCTACACTATGGCCAGACTTCACTCCAGAAGAACTCGATCGCGCTATCGCTGATTATACAAAAAGGGAACGTAGGTATGGGGGGCTCATCCAATCGCAATAATCTGCTCTGGCGTACACTAAGCGGTGTACTGTTTGTACCGGCGCTCGTCGTCATTGCACGTGAGGGTGGTTTTTTCTTCCTGCTACTCGTAGAGCTTGGCATAGCTATAGGTACTTTCGAATTCTACGAAATATTGACAGCTAAAGGGTTACACCCATATCGGTTCCTTGGTATATTAGCAGCCTTGGTGTTAGGCTGGACCGCATACTACGCAAGTTACCTTTATACGTTTTTAACACTAACTGTACTGATTTTCATATTAGCGGTTAGTGAGCTGATACGTCGTCACCCCAAAGACAGCATATACCATATTGCGAGCACAGTA
Source organism: uncultured bacterium (assembly GCA_965612795.1). Taxonomy (GTDB): domain Bacteria; phylum Hydrothermota; class UBA3073; order NMUJ01; family NMUJ01; genus NMUJ01. The sequence goes on from CBFDTI010000034.1 coordinate 3,976, forward strand.
TTTGGTACGTTCTACATCGGATGGCTGATGAGCCACCTCATACTTTTACGTGAGCTACCCAAGTATTTAGGTTTAGATTATAGTGTAGGGGTTACGTTTGCGTTACTGCCATTCATAATCGCATGGGGTAACGATACTATGGCGTTCTTCATCGGCCGTAAATTCGGCCGTCACCCACTATTACATCGTGTAAGTCCGGGTAAAACCTGGGAAGGCACCATAGGTGGTATACTGTTTGCAACCCTCTTCACAGTAATCTATCGCTACCTTTATGCCACATACCTAAGGCCAATAGATGCTGTGCTTATGGGTTTAATAGGTGCAAGTATGGCGCTAATAGGTGATCTAGTCGAATCTCTCATCAAACGTGACGCATACCTGAAAGAAAGTTATGGCACCATACCTGGTCATGGTGGTGTGTTAGACCGCTTCGATAGCATCTTCTTCTGTGCACCCTTTGTTTATTACTATCTTAGGTTACTTTTTGAAGTACTACTTAGATGACCAAAAAGAATGTCGTAATATTAGGCTCTTCTGGTTATATAGGTAACGCTACACTTGATGTAATTTCACACTTGTCTGATAGGTTCACAGTATTTGGTCTATCCGTACACCAGAACATTACCCTGCTGAGCCACCAGATACGCAAGTTCCGTCCCAAGGTTGTAGCTATCACCGATCCGGATCAGACTTCCAAATTTACTCCCATACATGGGGTCAAGGTATTGAAAGGTATGGAAGGGCTTGTTGAACTCGCCACCCTACCCGAAGTCGATATAGTTGTGGTAGCAGTCTCCGGTACGAATGGCTTGTATCCCACACTTCACGCAATAAAAGCAGGTAAATCCATAAGAATAGCTAACAAGGAGACGCTCGTCGGTTACGGTGAACTCATAATGCCACTCGTCCACCAGCATAATGTATCGTTTTTACCTATCGACAGCGAACACACAGGGTTATATCAATTACTTAACTACAAGGATAACTTCAAACGCTTAATACTTACCGCATCTGGTGGCGTCTTCCACAACCGCCCCATAGAGGCTGATATTTCACCCGACGAGGTGCTCAAGCATCCACGCTGGCAGATGGGTAAACTCATCACCATATATTCAAGCCTTATGGTTAACAAAGGCATGGAAGTAATAGAGGCTCACTATCTGTTTGGTGTAGGGTTCGACCGAATAGATGTTGTAATACATCCAGAGGCTATCATCCACGCTATGGTGGAATTCATCGATAACTCCATTATTGCGCAACTAAGTATACCTGATATGCGATTAGCAATCCAATATGCATTAACGTATCCCGAACGCTGTACAGCAATCGTGAAGCAGTTAGATCTCACCAAGCTTACCGAATTGCATTTTTATCCACCTGATGAGACGAAATTCCCCGCGTTACGTATCGCATATGAGGTAGGTACACTCAAACGTGGCTATCCCCTAGTATATGTAGTAGCTGCAGAGGAAGCTACAAAGGCATTTCTCGCCAATAAGTTACGATTTAAGGATATACCACGTGTGATCGCAACCATGGTGGAATCGTACCACCCACCTCCTACGATAAACCTTGACACCTTACGAGAGGTTGAACACCAAACCAGGCACCGTACCACAAATGTTATTGAAGATATTATCGCCAGTTATCGTAATTAGCTTTCTCGTGTTGATACACGAGTTGGGCCATTTCTACTTTGCCCGTAGGTTTGGCATGCATATACAGCAGTTCTCCATAGGGTTTGGACCGCCAATCCTTCAGTTCACACGTAACAATACCCTCTATCGGATAGGTGCAATACTGTTTGGTGGTTACGTAGCAATCAAAGGTGTAGAACCCTCAGACGAACCGCCTACACCGGATGCATTTCGTGCTAAACCATCCTCACACCGCATAATGGTGCTATTAAGTGGTTCACTCTTTAACTTATTCTCCGCTTACCTGGTCTGTATGGCCAGCTTCCTCATAACTGGCATAAGCGTCATCCCCTACACTACTTTGGAACAGCCTGCAGGTGCCTTCCGTGCAGGTGATGTAATCCTAAAGGTAGCCGATAAGCCTGTTAAATATTGGGACGATTTCGTAAAGTACACAGGTATAACCCCAGATAGTGTTATCGTCACAGTACTACGTGGCCACGATACGGTCAGGGTGTGGTATCACAAACACGAATCCCTACAACCATTGATACCACCAGTAATCGGTGAAGTAAAGCGTGACGGTCCTGCCTGGCGTGCTGGTTTACGTAGCGGTGACCGCATAATTGCCATCGACACTATCCCTATAATATCATGGAATACGCTTGTCACCACCATACGTGCATATCAACCTGGTGATACCGTGAGTGTGAGATTCAACCGTAACGACACCATCCGTACCGTATTAGTGGTACTTGGTAGCCAGCGTGTACTTGAAAACGGCACCCTACGTAACGTTGCCGCTATGGAGATACTAATCCCACACCAACGCATAAGGTTAGGCCTACGCGCCCCTATACGTGCAGCAACCGAAATCTGGCACATTATCCTATTATTCTTCCGGATACTGAAACAGATGTTAACCCACCAGCTATCACCAAGCTTGTTGGGCGGTCCCCTCAGTTTGATACAAGTAACTGCTACCACAGTAGGTTGGGGGCTATCTGCTATCTTACGCCTGTTTTACATATTATCAACACAGCTGGCAATTTTCAACCTATGTCCGTTACCGCCGTTAGATGGTGGGCTCATATTTCTCACATTTATCGAACGTATGCGACACAAGCCATTCACAAGAAAAGGCTATGAATTAGCGCAAACCATAGGGTGGTCGCTATTGATTCTGTTGCTCATTTACGTATCTTATAATGATATACAGCGAATCTTTAAACTAAAATGAAAGTCGGCATAATGTCAGACTCACACGATAGGTTACCTTATATAAAGCGAGCTGTGGATATATTTAACCGCGAATCGGTGGATCTCGTCCTACACGCGGGTGATTATGTTGCACCCTTCGTCGTATTGGAGTTATCCAAGCTCAACTGTAATCTCATCGGTATTTTTGGTAACAACGATGGTGATAAAGATTACCTACGCAAGAAGTTTGGTGAACACGGTTTCTCACTATACATAGCACCATACGTGATCCAGCTGGGGGGTAGACGCTTCCTACTGGTACACTATCCGGATTTGGTTGATTCGCTAGCCAAAAGTTACGATTTCGATATCATAGTATATGGGCATACGCATAAACTCGACATCAGGTACAAAGATAAGACCCTAATCATTAACCCCGGCGAGACTGCGGGCTGGCTGAACCGTCCTTCTATTGTAGTCCTAGATACCGATACCTTGAAACCCAGAACCTTTTACCTCGATGCGACTTAAAAAATACGAGTTACTGCAACTCATTATCGTGGTGTACATTCTAGGGTTGCTGATCGCAATATTGGTCAAACACCTAATTCAATGAAAAAATATATCGTAATAGTAGGTGGCGTAATGAGCGGCGTAGGTAAAGGTGTAGCCACTGCATCCATCGCACGTATAATCCAAGAATACGGCTATAAAACCACAGCAATAAAGATCGACCCATACTTGAATTATGATGCCGGTACATTAAGGCCGACCGAACACGGTGAGGTATGGGTCACATTTGACGGTGGTGAGATCGACCAGGATCTCGGTCACTACGAACGGTTTCTCGGTATCAACATACCCAAACGTAACAACATAACATCTGGCCAAATCTACAAGACCGTAATCGACCGTGAACGGCGTGGCGAATATTTAGGTCAAACTGTACAGTTCATACCTCACATACCGGAAGAGATCAAACGTCGCATAGAAGAAGCAAGTGAAGGCTACGAAGTAATCCTCATAGAAGTTGGTGGTACCGTCGGTGATTACGAAAATATACCTTTTCTCTTCGCCCTAAAAGGCATAGAGCGTGAAATAGGCAAGGAGAACGTACTTTATATATTGATAACGTACTTACCGGTACCCCGTCATATCGGTGAGATGAAAACCAAACCCACCCAACAAGCTATCAAAATGTTACAGGAGATGGGCATAATACCCGATATCATCCTATGTCGTGGCCCTACACCACTTGATGACGTAAGACGTCACAAGATCGAACTTTATGCCAACATAAAGCGTGAATATGTCATCTCCGCACCTGATGTTGACACCCTTTATGAAATACCACTTAACTTTGAAAGAGAACAGTTGGGGCATAAAATTCTCGATAAGTTACAGATAGCACCAAGAAAGCTACCCGACTGGAACGAATGGGAACATCTCGTCGACAACTTAAAGCACCCAGAAGCCGAAATCCACATAGCTATGGTCGGTAAATACATAGAGATAGGTACGTTCAAGCTCAAAGATGCGTATATATCGATAAATGAGGCGCTCGAACATAGTGGTGCACACCAAAAGGTTAAGGTCAACATAGATTGGCTTGACGCCGATAAGCTAAACGTTGAGGAGTTACAGAACTACGATGGTGTCATCATCCCTGGTGGGTTCGGTATCCGTGGGTTCGAGGGCAAACTACGTGCAATTAAATACGTACGTGAAAATGGTATCCCATTCCTTGGCTTATGTTGGGGTATGCAGATAGCTGTGGTTGAATATGCACGCCATGTATTGGGTTGGGAAGAAGCAAACTCCACCGAGGTGGACCAGAGCACTCGCTATCCCGTAGTCGACTTCATACCCAAGCAGCGTGAACTCCTACACGAAAAGGGCTACGGTGGTACGATGCGGTTGGGTGCTTATGCAGCATATCTGAAACCAGGCACCTTGATCTATTCACTCTACAAGGAATTGGGTAGGATTGACCACGATATGCGATTACCATTGCCTATGGAACGGCTCGGTAAACCCCTAAACCTACCTTATGTGGTTGAACGTCATCGCCACCGGTATGAAATTAACCCCATGTTTATTAAAGATCTTGAACGTGCCGGTATCGTATTTTCTGGTGTACATGAAACCATGGACGGTATATCACTTATGGAATTTATGGAGTTACCTGATCACCCATTTTTTGTTGCCACACAAGCACATCCTGAATTCCATTCACGTTTTATGGAACCCTCACCCGTATTTATGGGGTTCGTACGTAAAGCATTGGAAAGAAGGTTACATCGTACATCATGATCATTGTAAAGACTGAATACGAACTACAGATAATGCGTGAATGTGGTCGTATCATGGCGGAGTTGTTGAACCTATTCGCTGATATGGTAAAACCTGGTGTCACAACATACGAGCTCGACCGTTTCGCCGAGGAGTTTATCCTCAGTAGAGGTGGCAAACCCGCCTTTAAGGGGTACAAAGGGTATCCCGCCACCTTATGTGTATCCGTTGAGAACGAGGTTATCCATGGCATACCAAGTAATCGCAAATTATACGAAGGTGAGATTGTCAGCATCGACGTGGGCATATTCTATAAAGGCTACTATACGGATGCAGCTCGTACATATAGAGTAGGTAAGGTGGACGCTAAGCGTAACAAGCTTATACAAGTAACTTATGAAGCACTCCAACGTGCCATAAAGGTAGCTGTACCTGGCAAAAGATTAGGCGACATATCACGCGAAATATATAATTATGTGCGTTCACAGGGGTTTGATGTTGTACGTGAATTCACCGGCCATGGTGTGGGTAAATTTCTGCATGAGGATCCAATGATACCCAATTATGTACCATATAAGTGGCAAAACCTAAAGTTACAACGCTACATGACGCTCGCTATCGAACCCATGGTGGTAGCGGGTAAGCCCGACGTTTATGTTAAGGATGATAATTGGACCGTTGTCACAAAAGATAACGAACCCGCTGCCCATTTTGAGGATACCGTGGTGGTAAACAACCATCCCGAAGTCATAACAGCAAATTCACTTATTGACAGCCCCCCATAACGAGGTATGGTTAAGTGATGAAAGATCTTCCGGTGAAGCCACCTGATAAATCTTCTATAACTGATGGTGGTTTAGTAGTACACAAAAAGTTACGCGATCGTCTCAACATAGGTATATTGACGTTGGGTAACTTTGGCAACAACATGATGCGTTTCTTACTTAGGAATAGGTTGCCAAACGTCCGCTACATAGCAATGGATACGGATCGCCAACATCTTGCTCAGATAAAAGCCGAAAGTTTCAGCGAATTCTTCAGCGAGGTCATAGGGGAAAATATCACCCACGGTAGGGGTACAGGTGGTAATATTGACAGAGCGAACGAAATTTTCGAATCTGACAAACCCAACATCGCCCAGTATATCGAGGACTTACACTTTCTATTCATAATTGCTGGATTAGGTGGTGGCACAGGCGCTATCGCACCACTGATTGCGGAGCTGGCCAAAACCAAGAATATACTGACAATAATGGTGCTGGTATACCCTTTCTCTATGGAAGGTGAACGCAAAAAAGAGATAGCCACTAAGGTGCTGGAAGCCAGCTCCCGTGTAGCAGACGGTACCATTGTTTTTCACAACCAGACACTTATCCGTCACCACGGGGATATGCCTATCGAGCGTGCGTTTGATCAACTCAATGCCCAAATTTTTGATACAATCCAAGCTCTGATAAATCTGATTGCCGATTCCGGTACTATAAACGTAAGTCTTGGCGATATCGAAAATATACTTTGCAAAAAAGAAAGTGACCACGAGATCGCAATATTAATTGGCGAAGGTACCGGTATAAATCGTAACGAGATTGCCACCCAACGTATTATCGAGCAGTTCGAACAACACTGTAAACTTAACACTATCCATAAGCTGTTGTTGTACGTGCAAAGAGGAGAAGACTTCAAGCTAATCGACTTACAAAGGATTGTCGATAAATTAAAACACCAAATGTCGGCACAGGATATTTCAATCCGCATAAGTACACCCTATAGGGATATGGAGGATACAGTCCGTATAATTGCTTTACTTAAAGGTAGTAAGGCTGATAAGCTAACCGAAGAACCTGACATATTATCACTTCCACCTGAGGAACTTGAATCCAAAATTATCACCGGCAGCATTAACAGGAAACGTAGGTAATTACTCACCTTTGTCGGTATCTAATACCTCCACATAAGCACCACCCTTGGCAAGTTTTATGTAAAGGTGGTCACCTTTCAGGATTTCGTCTACACTTGTTATTACTTTTTTCTTGTCTGGTCGAAACACTATACTGTAGCCACGTTCTAGAGTGGCAAACGGGTTCAGATTTGCCAACTGTGTGTAAAGGTAGGCAAGTTTTTCCGATCTCGATTTCAAAACTGTGACAACATTATGCTCCAATCTATCGGATAAATGTGACACCTCCCAGCTTATTTTATCTATGTGATGTAGGAACTGCTCCTCCATCCTACGTTCGACGACGCCTAACTGTTGTACCTTTTCATGTATGTAATCACATAACCTGGTGAGCCCGTAACTCTTTTCCCAAGTTTTGATCCGCTCCCTGTAGTTTTCCAGCATCCTGCTAACAACGGTGTCCATCCTCTGGTTGAGGTTTGTTATGTATTTCAATAACTCTTTTCTATCAGGGGTGGCACGTTCAGCTGCTACCGATGGTGTCGGTGCACTATAATCTGCCACCATATCAGCAATCGTATTGTCGAGTTCATGCCCTATACCGGTGATTATGGGGATAGATGATTTAAATATCGCCTGAGCAACACGTTCCTCATTAAACGCCCACAGCTCCTCCATCGAACCGCCACCTCTACCAACTATTATAAGATCAACCTCACCATAATCGTTCATGTCATAAATACCATCGGCTATACTCTCGGCTGCCGCTTCGCCTTGTACTTTGACACCCCTGACGATTACCTCAACCCATGGTGCACGCCTACGTATTACACGTAATATATCGTGAAACGCAGCCCCATACATTGCAGTTACCACCCCAACCCTCTCCGGGAATCGGGGTATCGCCTTCTTATGCTCTATGGCGAAATAACCCATTGAGTGTAGCTTCTTTTTTGTGGCTTCAAACTTTGCCCAGAGGTCGCCCAAGCCTGACGGATAAACGCGTTGCACATCTATAGTTAATCCCCCTCGCTTAGCATACAGTGTAAGGGTGCCGAAGACTTTCACCTTCATACCATTTTTCAGTAGTGCAGTGTTTAAATCGCGTCGCTCTTTGTACACAATAGCGGATACCATGGCACGTTCATCCTTAAGCGAAAAATATAGGTGCCCCGAACTTGCCGCATAAAGATCCATGACTTCACCCTCAACCCAAACCATGGGATATGTATCTTCAACCAGCTTACGTACTTCAAGCAATAGTTCACTCACTGTATATACTTTCATTTAAACCACACTTCTTCGTGTGGTTCGTATCCCTCCAACTTCTTCACTATGTGGGGTGTGAAACTCTTCTTATTGCTGAACCATCGATTTATGTACTTCATACAGATAACATACAATGCAAACAGCGTACCACCACCAGCATATGCGAAAGCTACCCCCTTCCAAAAGTATAGCGATACAAACCCTATGATAAAAGCCACCACTGGTAACACAAACAGGAGCAACGAAGCCAACCACGTACCTTTGGGATCCACCTCCACCAGAACAGTATCACCCTTATTAACCCCCACTGTATCCTTAACCTCTATGACCATTTTGTTAGCGTTAGGCTGACACAACCCATGTAATGGACAGCGTTCACATGAGGTCAGTCTCAGCTCCACACGCGCTGTGGTACCTTCGACACTTATGACCTTACCCCGATTTAACATGTTTTTTACGTCGGGTGAAAAACCTAGAGAGTGGAAATATCCCACGTGGTGTCTGCACATACTTACCACGTAGTGCATATAAAATGGTGGATATCGGTACACCTAATGTGGGAGCGGCCTCTTCTATCATTACAGGGGTAAGATCTGCCTCACCACATAAAAATTGATGTACCCTTTCTACAAGAAAGTTGCCAATCTCTATTAGCAAATTACGCCTTCTATCAAGGTTGCGCAGAAATTCGAACGCCTCCTGTTTCATAGTTTCGAGCAACTTCTGCTCTTCCTTTGTAAGCTCATTTTTATATATGAGTGTTTCGTATTCTTTGAAATATCGGATCTTGGGTATCATTGCCTCGTTTAAATAGACTTCGAACCTATCGTCCAACTTGTCGATGATCAGGTCAGGCAACACCGATAGAGGTTCACTCTCCTGCCATGCCTTAGCAGGAAACGCTGTAAGTTTATGCAATAAGGCGCATGCGGTTTTGACCTCTTCCTCGGGACGGCTCAGAAGCCTTGCAAGGAATGCGGTATCACTTCCTATCATGGGGAGGTAGCGTTCCACCAACAGATACGGTAGATCGTCTTTCACTCCTAACCTACGCAACTGTATGAGTAAAGATTCCATAGCGTTACGAGCCGCAATCCCTGGTGGATCGAGCTCTTCCTGTATGGCGATCAGGACTTTACCGACTTTCTCCGTATCAACGTTAAACCTTTTCGCTATATTTTCCAACGGTATCGTAAGGAACCCCCTATCATCAAGGTTGTATATGATATATTC
>CBFDTI010000035.1:0-12729 GCA_965612795.1 uncultured bacterium
ATTAGACTGCGCATTTAAATACCATACTTATCTGCCGATAACTTGGACGGTCGGCGTACGATGGTAATCCTGCTATCCATACTAATTGCTATCAACTTAAACACCGATAGTTTGTATAAACTCGAGCAACTACCTTTAAGTGAGCCCGAAATTCAAGCAATATACCTATATAGGCTTAAACATGGATACTTTCGTAGCTTCTACGAACTTACAAAAATATTACCCATTGAGTCAGTTAACAAGATACGTTACCTGGTGAAGTTGACACCACCACCTTATAGACGTGAAACCAGCGATTATTATGAGTATCTACAGGAGAGGCTTACTCGTGAGGAAGGGCCACGTGCAGGTGCTGTAGAAGAGTGGCTCTGGTATCTTGGGCATCCGCTTAACATAAATCGCGCAGATGTTAAGGATATTGCAATGTTCGATGGTGTAAGTTTAGTGGATGCCGCTAGTATTGTAAGATATCGTCAGCTATATGGTGAGATATCATATCAAGGTGCACTCCGTGATATACCAGGGTTATCATACTGGGGGTACAGGAATCTCAGAAATTTTGTAACCTTTGAAGACAAACCCCTACATGGGACAGAAGGTTACCTAAAGATCGACTGGCGTACTATCTATTACGTGAGGGGCAATATATTGGGCGACCTCTATGGTAGGCCTACCTATCTTAAATACAGGGAGGAAGACCTTATAGCAGCTGGATGGACAAAAGACGAAATCGAGCACCTCATATCGCAACTATATCGTGAAAAGGAAGATTACCTACGTGAGGGTACATATCGGGGATGGGACTGGCGGTTACGGATGGGTATAACCCCACATATATATCTGGGAATTAGGAAATTCAATAAGGGTTATATCGAACTACGATCGATAGGCCCATTACGTAAAATGTACATCGGTACGTACAGGGTGACATGGGGGCAAGGTATACTACTCGATAACAGTGACGAGATACGCGCAAGATTACACACGCGTCCAGAAGGGTTATTCGGTGACCTCACTTATTACGAACATTTCTATCTACAAGGGGTGGCAGCTGAACTCACATTTAACCGCATACATCCTACTGTACTATGGTCGTATGTACCAAGGAATGCAATACTTAACCCTGACAGTTCGGTGAACTACCTGATACATATCTATCCGGTGCTACCCGCATTCCGCCATAACGTGAAGGAACGAATGATTGGGGTTAACCTCTCCGTAGATATGGGTGGTCTATACAATCTACCCGTAGGTACATACGTAGGGGTTAGTCTACTCGATCTGCTTTACTCGAGGCCATTTAATCCGGATCCCAAATACCTCGATATACCCTGGGATAAGGAGGTGATCGACGATCCTAACTACCTCTTATCAAGTCGTGGTCGGCATCGTAGCTTCGTAGGTGCACATCTTTCTACGGTGGTGAGTAATATGAGTTTAGAATTCGACTATGCGCAGCAGCAGCATGCCGGTCATGCATATATTGTGAAGCTCCACTTACAGTATGAAACACTTTATGGGATCCTGGTTTTGCGGCACTACGATGTGGATTATGATAACCCATACTCACGTGGGTTTGCCGAACGTAGGCGGTTTGGTGAAGGTATATGGCAACGTTCGTATCGGTTGATAGACCCACTTTATGTCTATATTTCCGAATATCCCGTACCGAGGGCAGAGGAGGGTATATACCTGGAGTTCAGATACCAACCATCACATAGGTTGATAATATCACGTTTTTATATAGATGTATGGAAGGATCTCGCGTATGGGTTACCTAACTGGCGCACACAGGCGACATTACAGTATCGGCCAGCTTTCCCATTGCGTATATATCTAAGGCAGAAGCTGCAGGCTAAATCACACAAACGGCTGGCTACCACTACAGTGTCGCACCTATGGGAGACATCGCTCACAATCGAATATAGGTTAAACAATTACAACAACCTACGTACTGAATTACGTTATGCGAGGGTATCATTCCCTTCATTACCAAGATATGAGACAGCCAACACAATAACGGGAGGGTTTCTCGCACTCACCTATCGGTATAATTTATCACCACATATGTCGATACTGGGTGGATATGCGATATGGCAGACACAGGGGTTATCACAGTGGATATTCGAGGATGTGGGTATAGACTTCCTTGAGGGTAGGGGCTGGAAATATTACTTGGTGCTATCAGATAGATTATCACATAACCTGTTATTTAGGTTAAAATTCAGGTATAAGTTGAGCGAGTTTCCACATACTGGGATGTTGGGTGCGCATTTAGAGGATGGTACACCAATTTACGAGTTTATCGATACCAGACGTGAATTTGGTGGCAACTTACTTTTGATAATATGGTGGTAGGAGGCTATATGAGGAAATTTTTGTGTATCCTCAGTTTTGCAGTAATCCCCCTGTATGGATATACACTACATGAGATAGCAACCGGTGGCTATCCATTATCTACGTTTGATGGTAGAAATGTTGGGTTAGGCTACACATGTATAGTTGTGACGAATGCAACCAACCCCGCATGTTTTGATTCAACCTCTATGTTTGCCGTCAACCTACAACTCCATCAGATCACTGAAGAGCGTAAAGCCAAGGTATACAATGAGTTCGAAGACTATGTGGGTGAAGCTACACGTGCGATACGTGACGAGTTACACGCCGTCCCTATGCCATTAGGTATAAATCTCTATAAACATGGTATGTCGTTCACCTTAAAAATATTCCCTAAATATGTGTTTGACTATGAGTTTAACTTCCCAATATACGATGACTATTATCTTGTAAGGGGATGGCAAATCGAATCCTCAACCGGTATGGTTATATCGTATTCAACAATGTTAGGTGTACGAGTATGGCCAACCTTGTACGTGGGTATAGGTGGCAGTTATTTAAAAGGGGATTGGCAACGTGCAAAGGTGTGGCGTCCCTTATATGAAGGTAGTGAGCCATGGGATACATCAACAAGCGGCAAACTTCAAGGCATAAACTTTACATTCGGTATATGCATCAAACCTTCTTTCAGGTGGACCATCGGCGGTATATGGGAGATATCTACACTTAAAGATACACTGTTCGATTATCCTCAATTCACGTATGGAGTAGGTATCGGATATCGACCAGCAAATATTTTACCTGCATATTTTGTAGCTGAGGTGTTAGCTCACCAAGGTAAACATCGTGAATGGGAATACCACATGGGTGTGGAGCACGAGCTTACACCTTCATTTTTGTTGCGAGCTGGCTTCGCATGGCTATCAGCAGCTAAGGATGAACGTTTATCAAAAGGAATTTACACTGCAGGTATCGGCTATAAGGGTGCATTATGTGAGATCGACGTAGGGATAAGCTTCTGGTGTCGCAAATACAGTACATACCTTGTGGATGTAGAAGGGTTCGACAAAATCGACGAAAGTATGTTTAGTGCCATCTTTACGATCAAAAAGGAGCTACCATGAAACGCATATTTGTAGCAATTATCGTGATAATAGCAAGCACGGAGGCGATGGGCTTGCCCGCGGATGAGGTTGAAGTTACATTCAATCGCGACTATGCGAGACGGTTAATCGAGGAGATATACAATGCAGATAGTGTTGTACATATAATAATGTTCAGTGCAGGTTATTACCCACAATATCCGCGTGGAATTAATGATTCACTGTATGACGCACTTGCGTATATAAATAGACAGGGTGTGGAGGTCAAGATCATATTCGATCAATCAGACTGGAACCCCAGTGTTACCCGTAAAAATGTAGAAGTAGCTAAATATCTTCATGAACTAGGTATAACCGAGGTGTATTTCGATCCCCCCGATGTCACTACACACTCGAAGGTCGTTATAATTGATGGTAGAATAGTATTTGTAGGTTCACATAACTGGACATATTACGCATTGCAAAGGAATAATGAAAGTACGGTGATGATCGTATCACGTGAGGTTGCAAGGGTATTCGAACAGTACTTTGACCAACTTCTGAGAATGTCGACCAAAACATTTCCTACACTAAGATGACGGTACTGATAATAGGGTTGATTTTTGTTACTGAGAAACTCGTCATCTTATATACCAATGATATAGCGGAGGTTACATATCCACGTCCTGCTACATGGATAAATCCAAACTTTCCACCCGAACTTGGTGGCCTTCCATCACTGAAATACCTATTGTCGGTAGAACGCCAGAAGGCACAGAAAGACGGCTACCCATTGTTGCTCCTAGATGCAGGTAATTTCAGTGCACCCGGTAGATATGGCGAACCACCACGTATGATGTTGAGGATGTTTGGTGAGCTTAATTACGATGTTGTAAATATTGGAGTATATGACCTACCATGGATAGCGTATTTGCCAGATAGCATTACATTTATATCAGCAAACGTAGAGGGCTACAACAAACCATATGTGATCTTGGAGAAAGATGGTATCACGATAGGTGTAGTAGGTGTAGTGACCCAGTACTTAGCACCCGCATTAGCTTGGGAGTATGCAACCAAGATTAAAGTACATAACCCCATAGAGAGTGTAAGTCGTGTGCTGGACCACATACGCGATAGAGTTGATGTGCTTATTGTATTGTCATCACTTGGGTTCGACAACGATGTGAAACTGGTCGAACAGGTAAGAGGTATCGATATACTTGTGGGTGGCTACGAAGGGCGTGGCTTACATGAGCCGTTTGAAGATAGTCTGTCACATACAATTATAGTACGTACATATGGGGAATTGTCAGAAGTCGGCAAACTAGTGATATATTTTGACGAAGATCACAATATTGTAGGGTATGATGGTACAACCCTTACCTTATTTCGTGAGGCCTATCCAGGGGTTAAATGATCATGTACCCCATTCCCATGAACTGAGGTATTGTTGCTGTTCGGGTGTGAGCTTGTCAATCTTAACCCCCATCACCTCAAGTTTACGTATCGCTATATCGCGGTCGATCTCGTCCGGCAGTTTATACACCTTCTTCTCTAGCTTATCTCCATGTTTTACAAGATATTCAACTGCACGCGCTTGGTTGGCAAAACTCATGTCCATAACCTCAGCGGGATGACCTTCGGCGGCTGAAAGATTCACTAACCTACCTTCAGCCAACAAGTATATTCTTTTATTACCCAAATGGTAGCAATCAACCATGGGTTTGATGCTTTCTACTTTATCTGCCAGTTCATGCAACTTCTGTATGTTGATTTCAACATCAAAATGTCCCGCATTCGCAAGTATTACACCATCTTTGGCAAATTTGAAATGTTCAACATCTACGACATTGATATCGCCAGTAGCTGTTACAACGATATCGGCCACCTTTATTGCATCACGCATGGGCATCACCGTGAAGCCATCCATCACAGCTTCAAGTGCACGTATAGGGTTGGTTTCAGTAACTATCACATGGCCACCCATACCCCTTGCACGCCAGGCGATACCCCTACCACACCATCCATAACCGGCAACCACAAACGTCTTACCTGCCAATAATACATTTGTTGCACGCATGATGGCATCTATGGTACTTTGCCCCGTACCGTAGCGGTTGTCGAATAGATATTTGGTATAGGAGTCATTAACCGCGATGACGGGATAACCAAGTACACCTTTGGTGGCCATCTGTTTCAATCTCACAACACCGGTGGTTGTCTCTTCAGTACCTCCTATGACGTTAGGAATAAGATCGCGTCGCTCTTTATGTAACGTAGATATGAGGTCGGCACCATCGTCCATGGTTATGTGTGGCTCAATATCAAGCGCTTGGTTTATGTGTTTGTAATAAGTTTCACGATCCTCACCTTTAATCGCAAATACTGGTATACCATACTCAGCGACAAGTGCAGCCGCCACATCATCCTGAGTAGATAGGGGGTTGGATGCGGTGAGTCTTACTTCTGCCCCCCCTTCTTTTAGGGTTAAAATAAGGTTGGCCGTTTCTGTTGTCACATGTAGACACGCTGCCACCCTTATACCCTTAAGGGGTTGTGATTTGGCGAACTCCTTACGTATGGTTTGCAATACCGGCATACGAGTAGTAGCCCATTCTATTCGTTTGATACCGTTGCCACTCAACCTCAAATCCTTTATATCGTATTCCATTTTACCTCCTCTTTAGACTCAGCCAGTTTAAGATACGTCATAAATCGAGTTGAAAAGAGGTATTAAGTGACTACAGGGAAAGGCACTCCTACGTATCACCTAAGAGTTATAACTGAAGCGGTGTCTATGGTTGATTAATGTAATTAATGGATATATTTTAGACGCATAAGGAGGCAAAATGCGTAAGTGTCTGCTAGTAGCTATAGGGGTGATAGTCACTGGATGTGTAACTTATAGGGTTAACTATGCACCGTTGTTGAATACAATAACAACCGAACAATATAAAGATGCGAATGCAGTTATAGTATTCGATTCACTAAAATATTATGTGGAACGTGACGGTAAATGTAAGTCGTATCATCATAGGTTGGTTAAAATATTCACCACCACAGGTAAGAGCGAGTTTGCCGAACCTGTGTTCTACTACTACGAAACCTATAGCAAGCTGAAGGTTAAACTTGCAAGAGTGATAAAATCAGATGGTCGTGTGGTGAAAGTACCAAAAGAAAATATCAAAGAATTTCCGATGCCAGCATGGGAAGGGTCGAAGTTCTTTTTACCCAACGTATATGTTGTAAAAATCGTATACCCAGCACTCGAAACAGGTGATGCTATCGAATATATTGTCGAAGAGAACATATATAATCCGCCCATGGATTCGAATTTCGACCTGTTTTGTATGTTTGAAGAGAACGAACCCGTACGTGAGAAAGTAGTAATTATCGACCTACCGGTAGATATGCCGGTTAAGTGGAAGGTTAAAAACGGTAGACTTGAAATTGATAGTCTCATAAAGCGGGATAGGATAACATATGTGTTTCATAAGGAGGATATACCCAAGATTGTAAGGGAACCCCTTATGCCGCCAATACGGGAGATAGCACTAAAGTTGTTGGTGACTACGGTGCCATCGTTTGAGGTATGGTCCAGCTGGTACTATAAGCTGGCGAGTAAAAACTTCGTGGTGGATAGCAGCTTAAGGGCCAAAATACATGAACTTACGGATACACTGGAGAGTTTGGATGCAAAGATACGTGCACTGTTTCTGTTCGTAAGTAATAACATACGGTACGTGGAGACTAAGCTAACTGGTAAGAAAGGCGGTTACGAGCCTGCACCTGCCACGGTTACGTTTAATCGCAAATATGGAGTATGCCGTGACAAAGCGGCATTGTTAGTTACCATGTTACGTGAGATAGGCGTAGACGCATATATAGTACTGTGTAATCCCACAATGCGTATAGATCAAGATATTGCAGTGGATGAGTTCAACCACGCAGTAGTCGCCATTAAAAAGGACGGTGGATACGAATTCCTCGACCCTACTGTAGAGAATACCACCGAATACCTTCTGGCTTATGAAGAAGGTAAGCAGATGCTGGTGTGTGACGAAGATGGCGAGCCATTACGTACAATACCATACTCAAAACCTGACAAACACGCACTGAAGGTGACCCTCCAGATGGAGATAGATACATCATGCTCCGTGATAGGGAGGCTTCACTTTAGTACGAAAGGATTTTACGATTGGGTATTCCGTAATATGTTCAAGAAGATGCCGGTTGAGTTTAGGCGCCAGCTGTTTCAACAAATGGTGACAGAGTTGGGCCCAAATGCGGTACTTGATAGTTTCTCGATGACGGAACTGGATAACTTTGACGAAAATGTGCGGTTCACATTATACTATCACATGAGTGAATTTGGCGTAAAATACGGTAATGAGTATAGGTTTAAGCTGGGTGGCAGCGGTGGATTCCAACTTGGTGGTAATCCGTTTGCGCTTGAGGAACGCCATTACCCTTTGTTTATGCATACAGTGATGCAGACAGAAAGTAAGGCGGTTGTTAAACTACCTGAGGGGTATAGAGTTAAACATCTACCCGAGGATATGCAACTGGATAGCGAGCAACTCGAGAGTTACGTAAAATATGAGGTTGTGGGTGATACAATCTTTGTGACCAGCTATTCATGTGTGAAAGATCCCTTCATACCGGTAACGGTATACCCTGAAATTAAACGCAAATTTGACAAATTGCAACAATTAGCACAACAGGACATAGTTTTGGAGAGGAAGAAATTTTAACACTTATTGATGAGTTGAAATGTGGAGTTAGAGATTGGGGTTAAAATCAAGGAGGTGACATGTGGATGTGGATGATACTTCTGGTGACAGCTGATGCAAAAATACTATTGGATAGCACGTATGTTAAGTTAGATGGAAATGGAATACGAACGTATCGTCATTATAAGATTGAGATATTGACTGAACGTGGCCGTGATACATACGGCGATGTGAAGGTACGTTACAACAAGGACGAGTATGAGTTCAATATCATACGAGCGGTAACAATATTGCCGGACGGTAGGGAAGTGGAACCTGAACCAAAAGCGATCGCTGATGTAAGCCCACCTGAAGTATACAATGCGCCGATGTATGCGAATCTAAGAATGAAGGTGGTAACCTTTCCAGCGCTTAAACCTGGTGCAATAATCGACTACGAATATGAAATTGTACCTAAGAAGCGACCAAAGGAGCGACCTAAACTCTACGGTGATGTGGTGTTTAGTGAATACGAACCTATTAAGAAGAAGGTTTTTGTGCTGGAGATACCAAAAGATATAACGTTGCATTATAACTTGAAGCCCAAAGTGTATGAGAACAGTGACCATACAATTTATGTGTGGGGATACGAAAATATTCGCAGGATAAAGCGTGAACCCTACAGCCCATCATTAAGAGAGATAGGCCCTACACTCTACTACAGTGAATTCAGCGGTTGGGAAGAACTAGGTGATTGGCTACGTGACCAGCTTAAGGCCAAAGGTAAGCCACCCCAATTGAGTTACAACAATATAGACGAACTTGTGGAGTATATAAAAACTGGTATCCGGACAGTACCTATAAGTTTGGAGTGGACGGGATTCAAACCTAATCCCGCAACTAAGGTATATGCGAATAAATATGCTGATAGCAAAGATAAGGTAGCACTATTTACGACATTGGTGGATAATGCATATCCGGTGTTGGTGGCACCTTCATTGTTTAGCCTAGATGTCAAGATAGCTACACCTAGTATATTTGCTAAGATGATAGTTGCAATTGCGGATGAGCATGGCTTAAGATTTGAGGATCTGGTGGATGAGTTTGGAGATGTGGGTTATACAAGATATGAAGGATACATGGGGTTTGTGGTTGCCTCAGATAGTGTGTATTTTGTGACAATAGAAAATAGAGTAAAGAATCACGAAAAGCTAACATTTGATGGAGTAATCGATACAAACGGGACACTTACCGGGGAGTTCAATGGCCATTTCATAGGCCGTACAGCGGCAGACCTACGGCATGCGTTACGTGGCAAATCAGCAACTGAATTACGTAACTGGTTTGAACAACGAGTTGCAGGTATAAAGCCTGGATGTAAACTCATGGGATATGAGATTGATGGATTGGACACACTTCTAGGAGGGATAACCATAAGAATAGAGGTGGAATGTCCAAATTACTACATTGAAAATAGTAGCATCACTATACCGGCGAAAATACTCGGTATAGATGTAGGTAGATATTTCCAACTATCAAAAAGAAGTAACCGGCTCACTATATACGAAGGAAATAAGTGGGAATATACTGTAACACTTAATATGGAAGGGTTTACCCCCACGTACCTGCCAGAGAAGACAGTAGCTACTAGGGCCTTCGAAGGTAAGATCAGAAGTGAAGTTAAAGATGGTACCATAATATGGCAGGAAGAAGGGTATATCAAACGCTGTATGCTATGTCCATGTAAGTATCCACAAATACGAGAAGAAGTGACCTCATTCTTATTAAATAAGTGGCGTATGGTTATGTAAAGGGAGGTGAAGATGGGTCTTACATTGGCTGAGAAAATATTGAGCGAGAAAGTTGGCCACACCGTAAAAGCTGGCGATATAGTAGTGACACCGGTCGATGTGGCTGCAGCACAGGATGGGACAGGGCCACTTGCGGCAAGACAGATAGAGGAACTCACCAAACAGCTGAATATTGATAAACTGCGTGCTCCTGAGGTGATATTCTTTATAGACCATGCTGCCCCAAGTCCACGTAAGGAGCTATCGAATGACCATAAATACTTAAGGGAGTTTACAAAAAAATATGGCGTGAAACTATCAGATGTAGGTGAAGGTGTAATACATCAGCGGTTGGTGGAGGAGTTTGTGAAACCCGGTGATGTGGTGGTGGGTGCGGATTCACATACGACGACGTCGGGTGCATTGTGTGCATTCGCTACCGGTATGGGTTCAACCGATGTGGCGGTAGCTATGACGTTGGGTAAGACTTGGCTTAAGGTGCCAGAGAGCTTTAAAGTTATATACAAAGGTAAGATGCCGCCAAACGTCTACTCGAAAGACATTATGTTATACTTTATAGGGATGATAGGGGCGGATGGCGCTACATATAAGGCGTTAGAGTTTGGAGGTCCTGTCATTGAGCAGATGCCCATGGAGGAACGGTTTGTGTTGAGCAATATGGCAGTAGAGGCAGGTGCTAAGGTGGGCCTCATTGCATCAGACAATAAGACACGTGAATACCTTGAAATGCAAGGTAGGGGAGATGAATGGCGTCCTATAGCAGCAGATGATGATGCCGAATATGAGAAAATAATAGAGATAGATGTATCGGAACTTGAACCCCAGGTAGCATTCCCACATAGGGTGGATAACGTGCATCCGGTCTCTGAAGCTAAGGGTATAAAGGTAGACCAGGTGTATATAGGTACATGTACTAATGGAAGGGTGGAAGACTTAAGAGTAGCAGCTAAGATACTCGAAGGTAATAAGGTACACCCAGATGTAAGGCTGATCGTTGTACCAGCATCTAGGAGAGTATTTCTACAAGCACTTAAGGAAGGGTTGATCGAAATATTCGTTAAAGCAGGTGCAACAGTATTGGGCCCCGGTTGTGGGCCATGTGTTGGTGTACATGAAGGAGTATTGGCAAACGGTGAGGTATGCCTATCATCGCAGAACCGTAACTTCAAAGGCAGGATGGGCAACCCCGACGGTTTCATATATCTGGCGTCACCCGCGGTATGCGCGGCGTCGGCGATTAAGGGCGAAATAACTGCACCATAGTATGAACGTATATGAGATTGTAGAATGGCTTAGTTATTATGGTGATGTGAGGGAATGGTCGGAAGAGGAAGGTGTAATCAAGGTCTCATATGTACCACGTATATCAACGAGGGAACTATTTCGTAACATAAGGAATCAACTTGTAGGTTATACACCACTCCTGAGAAAAGGTACCTATCCAAGGGAAGTAGTACTATATCTGGTACCACGTCCCAAATATATTGAGGCAACCTCGTACCGGTTGAATATCCTGTTGTTGATAGCGACACTATTTACGACGATGCTGGCAGGTGCGATACTGGCGGGGGTGGACCCGTTCCGTAATCCCGCAAATATATTGAAAGGGCTACCGTTTTCATTAGCCATAATGTTTATACTGGGGTCGCATGAGTTGGGTCACTACATCATGTGCAGAAGGCTCGGAGTAGAGGCCACATTACCGTTTTTTATACCTGTACCACCACCATTTATTCTGGGTACGTTTGGTGCTGTCATAAGGATACGTAGCCCCATACCCGACAAGTCTGCACTGATGAAAATAGGGGTGATGGGCCCACTTGTGGGTTTCATTGTATCTATACCCATAATCCTGGTAGGGTTGAAGTTATCCACGTTGACGGTGATAATACCAGAAGAGATGCCATACTTTAAACTGGGACGCTCGATACTGTTTTCAGTGTTGGTAAACCTGTTGTATGGTGAATTACCAGAGAATTACTCATTACTATTGCATCCGGTGGCGTTTGCGGGTTGGGTTGGCCTATTTATCACAGCGCTTAACCTGTTACCTATAGGGCAGTTCGACGGCGGGCATATAAGTTATGCGATGTTTGGTGAGAAATATCATCCCAAGGTTATGATGGCTATGTTTGTGATACTGATGGGGTTGGGCTTTCTTTGGCCGGGTTACTTTTTGTGGGCATTCCTTGGCATTATAGTGGGGTTCAAACATCCAAAGCCACTCGATAGCGTAACACCGTTGACCTCACAAGATAAAGTATTAGGCATAGTTGCATTAGTCATGCTAATACTGACGTTTGTGCCACGTCCGTTTGCAATTAGATGAAGGCAAAATAAATTTAACGATCTTTCAGAAACTATATACCAGAATGCAGATTAAAAGGTTCGGTGATTATGACGTAACATATGAATAAGGATTGCACGCTTGATACGCGTGTATTTAGCGTAAGCTGGATGTTTAGTGAACAGGAACTCACCTATTGCCTTATCGTCACCATCTGGTATTTCACCGATTTTCCGTTGTGTGAGTTCAAGGTTCTTTTTCTCCATGTTGATGATATGTGTGAACATATCCTGTGGCAGTGCAGACATTACAGCTATAAACTTTAGGTTATAATCTGGGCCGAACACCTTTTCAAAAACGTACCGCGTACGTTTGAGATGAAACTCCGACGTCACCACCATTACATTACGCCAGCCACGTGGCTTGATTATCCTAACTTTCGGGAAATACGCATTACCTATGGTATCACGGGCTTCCTCATCCAGTAATATCTTATC
>CBFDTI010000036.1:0-12176 GCA_965612795.1 uncultured bacterium
AACCTATCTATATCCTTACGTGACATCTGACGGCCCATCAACTTCAATATTCGGGTGGATACATGTTGTATAGGGATATGCAAGTAAGATGCAAGCTTGGGATGATCGTTTACAAGCTTTACGAGTTCAACTGTTACATCAGTTGGATGCACGTATAGAAGCCGTAATAGATATAAGCCTGGCAATTCAGCTAATCGTTCCACCAACTGCAACAGATGTGGTCTCCCATACAAGTCCTCTCCATAGGATGTGAGGTCCTGTGCTACAAGTATGATTTCCCTGACACCAGACTCTATAAGTTGTGTCGCCTCATGTATTATGGAGTTTATGGGTTTGCTCCTTAACTTACCTTTTATCTGTGGTATGGTGCAGAAAGTGCAGTCACGGTTGCATCCCCTGGATATCTCAATATATGCGTATGGATAAGTATCTAACCGCTTTCTGGGCAAATAATCGTAACGCGTAACCGTATGTAGGGGTAACACTGGGGGTGTATCACCATAAAGTATAGCATTGAATATACCCTTGAGATCTTCCTGGCTGGTTGCTATAATGTTTGTGTTATGGTTGAAGGGGTTGCAGCCGTATCTTTCGGGTAAACAACCGGTTACTATTATTTTCTTGTGTGGATACTTTTGACGTAAGGTATGTATTCTTTCACGTGACTCAAGTTCGGCATCCTTTATGAATGCACAGGTGTTGATTATCAACACATCCGCTATTTGGGGTGAATCCACAACTTTTAATCCTTTAGTTTCGAGATAATGGGCGATTATTTCACTACCTACGATGTTACGTGGACACCCCAATGTCTCAATGTATACGCGTATCACCTGAGTTATGGAGGGCTACAACCTTAATGACTTTATCGTCTTCGTTAAGCCTTATCACACGTGTACCACGGGTGGCTCTACCCTGGATGGTAAGTTGCGTTATATCCATACGTATGATGTAACCACGTTCGGTGAGCACAAAGATATGATCGCCAGGATACACGAGCTCACCACCACCTACTTCTCCCTTTATTCCTATTATGCCCTGACCACCGCGGTGCATCTTACGGTAATCTTTCACTGGAGTAAGTTTACCATACCCGTGTTGCGTGAGTAGGAGTAGGTAACCGTCCTCGCTATGTGAGACAAGGCCTAACTTCACGGAGTCACCTTCCCTGAGCCGTATCCCACGTACACCATGGGCGTAACGGCTGAGGTTACGTAATTCGCTGCTGTCGAAACGTACAACTTTACCGTGGGTGGTTACTATCAAGAGATCATCACCCTCTTTGAATGGTACCACCGCGCATAATGTATCATCCGGCTGTACCCGTATGCCGATTATGCCGCTACGGGTGATGTTGTTGAATGCCTCTATCGGGACACGCTTCACCAACCCACGTTGTGTCACGAGTAACAGTTGGTATCCATCTTTTGGATAGGGGAATATTGCGATGATGTTTTCTTCTTTACCGATATTAAGTAGTTGAGCGATGGGTTTGCCACGTCCACCTTTGCTGGTAAGCGGTATTTCATATGTGTTTATAGCGTAAGCCTTACCCTTATCGGTAAATATAAGGAGACGGCCGAGTGAGAACGCGACCGTACCTGTAATCGTACGGTCTTCTACGGTGAGCTCTATGCCACGTGCACCTTTGCCGCCACGTTGTTGTTCTTTATACTCGTCGAGCGGTGTACGTTTAATGTACCCTCTACGGGTGACGGTTACAAACTCGTAACGTTTGGGGATTAGATCTTCGATATTGAATTCGTGTGATGCTTCTGTTATCTTAGTACGTCGTGCGTCTGCATATTTTTTGCGTATATCCAATAGCTCTTTTTTCACCTCCTGCATGATGTTAGCTCTTGATGCGAGTATCTCTCTGTAGCGGGTAATTTCGAGCTGCAACTGCTGCAGTTCGTTGTCTAACTTTTCGCGTTCAAGATGGGTTAATCTAGCTAATCGCATTTCCAAAATTGCATGTGTCTGTTTGGGGGTGAGGTTAAACCTCTCTCCCAACGTCTTCTCTGCGGTGGCAATATCGGGAGCTCCTTTTATTATGGAGACTACTTCGTCGATATGATCAAGTGCGATACGTAAACCCTCAACAATGTGTAACCTATCTTCTGCTTTCTTTAGATCGTGTTGGGTGCGACGTTTCACCACATCATGACGATGTTCGAGGAAATCTGTCAATATCTCCTTCAACGTGTATAGATGGGGTACGTTGTTTCTGAGTGCCAACAGGATTATGCCGTAAGTGGTTTGTAGCGGTGTGTGCATGTATAACTTGTTAAGCACAATTTCGGGTTCAATATCCTTGCGTAGCTCGATGGCTACGCGGATACCTTCGCGGTCGGATTCGTCCCTTATGTCGATGATACCCTCTATTACCTTGTTTTTGACCAGCTCCGCTATGCGTTCGATGAGCAACGCTTTGTTTATCTGATAAGGGATCTCGCGTATGTAGATGTAATTTTTGCGTTTATCGGTGACGATTTCAGTTTTACCACGTAGGATGATCTTACCCTTACCGGTTTTGTATGCCTGTAGTATACCGGATGTACCTATAATTTCGCCACCCGTTGGGAAGTCGGGCCCTTTAATGTAGTGGGTTAGATCTTCAATGGTTAGCTCTGGGTTATCGATAAGCGCTACAAGTGCATCTATGACTTCACCTAAATTATGTGGTGGTATGTTTGTGGCCATACCCACAGCAATACCAGAGGCACCGTTTATCAGCAGGTTCGGTATTTTGGCAGGCAAGACCTGTGGCTCTTGGAGCTTACCGTCGAAGTTCGGCATAAATGGTACGGTATCTTTTTCGATGTCACGTAGCATCTCCTCGGCTATTTCGCTCAACCGTGCCTCGGTGTATCGGTACGCGGCGGGTGCGTCACCGTCGACCGACCCGAAGTTGCCCTGCCCCTGTACTAAAGGGTAACGTAGTGAGAAATCCTGTGCCATACGGACGAGTGCATCGTATACAGCCATATCGCCATGTGGATGGTACTTGCCGAGTACCTCGCCGATGATGGTGGCCGACTTTTTGAATGGCCTATTATGTAACAGGCCTAACCCCCACATAGCGTAGAGGATACGGCGGTGGACGGGTTTCAACCCATCACGTGCATCGGGTAGAGCACGCCCTATTATTACGCTCATGGCGTAGCTGAGGTAAGAGCGCTGCATCTCATCTTCTATAGGAACATATTCTATTGCCATCTTATTTTAAGATAAAGCGAAATCCTTATAAGTCAACAATTTAGGTGCGATAATGGGATCATAAAGTGAGCGAGATGTAGTACCATAATAGGTCGGGAGCTACATTATATTTCAAGTGTGAGTGCACTTGTTCGCAGAGTTTGATACCTTTAAGCAACCGATCAGTATCCCATGTACGTAACTCGTCTGGTATGGGTGTGACACGTTTAACCCCATACTTTGTGAGTAACGCTGTACGAAGTAGTGACTCGACAGCATGTAGGAAATCGTCCAGCTCAATACTGAGGTTATTAAGTAGCTTAAGGCGATCGCTTTTGGGCGAGATGAGAAATTTTGTTGCCAATGCTTCCTTTTCTTGTTGCTTACCTTCTATTATGTTTAATGCGCGGGTGAGGCTACCTTCGGCACGTTCCACGATGAGTTTGAGCTCCTTCTCATGTAGGGGATAGTGGGTGCGAAGGTAGGTTGTGAGTTCGTGTTTTTCGATACGTCGGAATGGTATCTTGCGGGTACGTGACTTTATGGTGTCGGGTAACATATCTTCGCGTGAAGTTATAAGTATAAACGAAGTGCGTTCGGGGGGTTCCTCCAGTAGCTTGAGTAATGCGTTGGCTGCTTCCTGTGTCATTGTGTGTGCATCATCTATTATAAAGAACCTATGTGCTAAGCTGCTTAGGTAAGAAGCTTCTTCTTTGAGGTTACGAATTTGGTCAATGTGTATTGTACCTTTATCAGTAGGTGTCACGAGTACGACGTCGAGCGTTAGACCATCATCTATGAGCTTCGATATGCGGTGACCTGCCTCTTGGGGTAACCGATGGGTATTGACCAATTTAGCAAACTCCATGGCTAAGGTGCGTTTACCGACATGATCGGGACCGGTAAACAGATATGCGGTGGCTATTCTATCGGCTTGTATATCGCTGATAAGCATCTTCTTCGCAAGTTTATGGCCTACGACATTAGTGAATGCTAAGGTAGCCATTTTAGTGGATCAATAGGTTTGCTGCCACGCCTTATTTCAAAATGTAATGTGGGTTTGTTGCGCCAAGGTGCGACACCAACGTAGCCGATTAGGTCGCCTTGACGTACGGTGGTACCTTTCGTGACGGTTAGTTCCATCATGTATCCATATACGGTGAACCATCCATTTTTGTGATCAATGATGACGAGCTTACCAAACCCCCTAAACCAATCCGCATATACTACTTCGCCGGTGGCGGCTGCCCGTACGGGGGTATGTAGCGGTGCACTTATGTTGATGCCGGGATTGGGTATACGTATGTTGTATTCGGGGTCTCTGGTGAGCCCAAACCTTGCAACTATCTTACCGTGGAGTGGCCAGATGAAACTCACTTCTGATGGAGGCTGCTCAGCTGGCGTAAGCTCACCAATAAGTGAAGTGAGCCGATTACGTTCGTGCTTCAACTCGGCTAAAAGTTGCTGTTTGGTGGCTCTTTTACCTCTTATACTGGCAAGGAGGGCATCCCTCTCCTCGTATAGCTGGCGGAGGGTGTCAAGTTTGGCAGCTTTTATGCGTTTGAGCCTACGTAACTTATCTACGGTGTGGGTTAGTTTCGTGGTTTTTTGGGCGATACGTTCGATTTCGTGTTCAAGCTGATCGGTGTAAGTTTCGTGATGCTTGATGATACGTTTAAACATAAGGTTAGTGAAATCTGATGTTTTACCTGTGACACGATGTTCGTACCATATACGTAATAGGGTGTGTTCTTCGTTTATGATATCACGTAGAGCTTGTGATTTGGTACCTTTCAATTTGGTCAACTTACGCAGGGTACGTCTATAGGTGTGTTCTTGGGTTTCTAATTTACGTAGCTCGCGGTTGAGTTTACGTAGATCCTTTTGGATGGCTTGTAGCTCCTCCAGCAGTGATTGCTCTCTTTGGGCTAATTGTTGTTCCTCCTGTTGAGTTTTCTCTATTTTATTGGTTAGTTCCTTAAGCTGGCTGGTGGATGGTAACTCCAAGAGTAAGCTAAATATCAATATTTTCAGCATACTTTGCGTTATGTTCGATGAACTTGCGTCTGGGTTCGATCTTCTCACCCATGAGTATGGTGAAAATACGGTCAGCTTCTACGGCATCTTCGATCAGTACCTGCTGTAGGCGACGGTTATTGGGGTCCATCGTGGTGGAGTATAGTTCTTCGGGGTTCATCTCACCTAACCCTTTGAAGCGCTGGATTTCGACTTTGTCTTCACCTAGTTTCTCGAGTAGTTCGTTTAGCTCTTCGTCAGTATGTGCATAGTATACGGTGTTTTTGGCTTTTATCTTGTAGAGAGGTGGTTGTGCAAGATACACGTGACCGTTTTCGATAAGCTCAGGCGTATAGCGGTAGAAAAATGTCAACAGCAACGTCTTTATGTGGGCACCGTCAACATCGGCATCTGTCATGATGATGATCTTGTGATACCTCAGTTTAGAAATATCGAAGTTGTCCTTACCTATGCCGGTACCGAGTGCTGCCACTATGACTTTCATTGTATCGTTTGATAGCACCTTATCGACACGCGCCTTCTCGACGTTGAGAATTTTACCCCGTAGTGGCAGTATGGCTTGGAAGTTGCGATCCCTACCTTGTTTGGCGGAACCGCCGGCGGAATCACCCTCTACTAAAAACAGTTCGCTTTCACGTGGATCTTTCGATATACAATCGGCAAGCTTGCCCGGTAGTATGCCTGTTTCGAGTGCGGTTTTACGGCGTGTTATCTGGCGTGCACGTTGGGCAGCCAACCTGGCAGTGGCTGCATTTACTACTTTTTGGAGTATCTTGGATGTGGCGTCGGGGTTTTCCTCAAGGAAAAGTGTTAGATACTGGTTGGTTAATGAGCTTACGATGCCTTTGACTTCGCTGTTGCCAAGTTTGGTCTTGGTTTGACCTTCGAATTGCGGATCATGTAATTTAACAGCAACAACTGCGGTTAGGCCTTCGCGCGCATCTTCACCCGCTATACTTATGTTCTTGGCGAGGTTTGTTTTTGATAGGAAGTTATTCAACACAGTGGTGAGCGCAGTCTTGAAGCCAACAAGATGGGTACCACCCTCTTTTGTGTGTATGTTGTTGGCGAATGAGAATATATTCTCAGTATATGTGTTGGTGTATTGTAGGGCTACCTCCACGTCGACACCGTTTTTGGTTGCATGGAAGTAAAACACATCGTGTAGTGGATCTTTGTCTTGGTTGACAAACGTGATGAACTCTTTGATACCACCTTCGTAGCAAAATTCGGTGGATTTGCTACGCCTTTCGTCGATAAGCTTGAGCCGTACCCCTTTGTTTAGGAAAGCGAGCTCACGTAGACGTTCGGCAAGCATATCGTAATGCCATTCGACCTTATCGAATATCTCTTTGTCAGGTAGGAACCTGATGTAGGTGCCACGTTTGGAGGCTGCACCTTTAACAAGCACGGGATGGAGGGGTTCACCTCTCCTGTAACGTTGGTAGTAGGTTTTGCCGTCACGCCATACGATGGCTTCTAACCATTCAGATAGGGCATTAACTACGGAGACGCCAACCCCGTGTAGGCCGCCGGAGATCCTGTAGATCTTTCGGCTGAACTTACCACCTGCATGTAGGTGTGTGAGTACGACCTCGAGGGCGGATTTGCCAATCTCGGGGTGGTTCTCGGTCGGTATACCTCTACCGTCGTCTTCGACACTTAGGCTGTTATCCTTATGTATACAGACGATGATATTCCTGCAGTAACCGACCATAGCCTCGTCGATGGAGTTATCGATAACCTCAAATGCGAGATGATGTAAGCCACGTACACCGGTGTCACCAATGTACATGGCGGGACGGCGACGGACGGCTTCAATCCCCTTAAGAACTTGTATATCCTGAGCTTTGTACTCTTCCATCACATTGGTCGATACCTTATAAAATAACGCAAAATCACATTAAGTCAAGTAAAATCATGTGTTAGGTTAAAGTGAAGGGGTACGTTCGACGGATGGATGAACGTCAATCTATGGAATTTCCTGTTTTATGTAAGCGCTTGTAGGGAAACTTCTGTACGGATCAAGATGATGTTATATATACAAAATGCTGGCACAGATGGGATAGACTTAGAGGTTATAACCACTTTGGGGCTCGGTTATTTCCATATTGACACACACTCTGGGTGGTTATTTTATCAACGCCAGAGATGAAGCAAGTTAGCCTAAAAGAGAAAATCAAAGCATTATTTCGTAAGCAGTTGGAGCTCATCAGTGACCCCGCTTTACGTGATAAGGTAGTAAATGTGTGGGTAAACGCCATGAAGCTGGGTGGTTGGGCGGTTGACGATCTGGAGAATATACCGTTCACGTTGTTGGTTGATACCCAAGGTGTGAGCTTGATCGATCACACCATAGCGGTGACCGAATCCGCGTATAGTATGGCGATCGCTATGCGTGAAACCTACGAGCGTGCGGGCTTCAAGCTAAACCTCGATTGGCTTGTAGCGGGTGCGTTGCTACATGATGTAGGTAAGCTGCTGGAGATCGAGCAGTCCGGCACCTCGTATCGCAAATCCTATCGTGGCAAATGTTTACGTCATCCCATGTGGGGTGCTGTATTGGCGGCACAGGAGGGGCTACCTGATGAAGTGTGCAACATCATCGCTTACCACTCACGTGAGGGTGAAGGTAACCCCATTCGAATTGAAACCATCCTCATACGGCATGCAGATTTTGCGTGTTTCGATCCTTTCGCCTTACGTGCAAAGAGTATGTTGGTGGAGTGATGGGCCACACTATTATCGAAAAGATTATCGCCCGCCATTGTGGTAAACAGGTGCAACCCGGTGATATTGTTGATATGTTTATCGATACCCGGGTAGCACGTGACTTCGGTGGTGCCAATGTAGTCAAGCATCTCGAAACCCATGGCTTGGAGATCGACGACCCACAACGTACGTTCTTTACGTTTGATTGTAACCCAACAGGTTCGGATCAGAACTATGCTACTAACCAACATATCTGTCGCGTATTTGCACGCAAACATGGTATCAAAGTCTACGACATAAATGCTGGTATAGGTACACATATTGCGATCGATGAAGGGTTGGTATCACCTGGTGATACGTTTGTATCCACGGATTCACACGCCAACATCGTTGGCGCTATAGGGGCATTGGGTCAGGGTATGGGCGATCTTGACATCGCATACGCGTTTGCTAAGGGGAGAGTATGGTTCAAGGTACCACCAACAATCAAGCTGATACTCAAAGGTAAACCACCTGCTAACGTAACTCCTAAGGATATAACGCTATTCCTTGTCAAACATTTTGGTGCATCGGGACTGCTGGGTTATGCGTGCGAAGTTTATGGCGACATAGTGGATGAACTCACCCTATCCGCACGTATCACGATAGCGTCGATGGCTACCGAGATGAGTGCTATAGCTATGCTTTTTGCACCCAACAAACAGATACTGGAGTATTGTCGTAATGTAGCACAACGTGGGTTCACCCCAGTCTATGCGGATGAAGATGCCAAGTACGAGGATGTCGTAACCCTGGATATATCCAGATTGGAACCCCTAATCGCGCAACCCGGTCGTCCCGACAATGTGGTACCAGTAGCTGAAGTGCAGGGTAAAAAGATCGATTCGGTATTCATCGGTTCGTGTACCAACGGCAGATACGAGGATATGGTGCAGGTAGCTAAAATACTGGAAGGTAGGAAAGTAGCCCCTGGTGTGGTGCTAAAGATAGTGCCATCAACCGATAAGATCTGGTATCGGTGTCTCGAAACTGGCATCTTTAAGATATTCAAATCCGCAGGTGCGCTCATCGGTAACGCCGGGTGTGCGGGTTGTGCTGCGGGTCAGATCGGTCAAAACGGTCCAGGCGAAGTAACCGTAAGCACTGGTAACCGCAACTTCCCCGGCAAACAAGGTAAAGGTGAGGTATGGCTTACATCGCCAGCGACAGCTGCTGCATCTGCGGTTGCTGGATATATCACCACTGCTGATAAGATACCCGACAAACCCGCAATCTTTATTGTACCGAAACCTAAACCTATTCCCAAAGCACGTTGTGAGGTAGGTGAACGTCCCACCCGCATACGTGGTAGAGTATGGGTGATACCTATCGACAACATCGACACCGATATGATATATCACAACCGCTACCTTACGGTGACCGATGTCAATCAGATGGGCCAGTACGCGTTTAGCAACCTACCAGGGTGGCAGGATTTACACAAAAAGGTGCAACCCGGTGACATAATTGTCACTGGTAGGAATTTCGGTTGCGGTAGCTCACGTCAACATGCGGTTGATTGCTTCCGTGCATTGAGGTTAGGTGCTATAATCGCAAAGTCGTTCGCCCCAATATATGAACGTAATGCGATAAATTCAGGCTTACCAATAATGGTGGCAGATCTCGACAACCTCAACTTAAAGGATGGTGATGAGCTTGAAATCGATTTCGTCACCGGTGAAATACGTAAGGTAGCCACTGGTGAAACCGTGCATGGGGTGCCATTCTCTGAAATACAGTTATCAATTTACAAACGTGGTGGGTTGCTACCTTAACACAAAAGTAACCAAAATTTGGAGGCAATATGGAGGTTGCAGAAGTAGGTAGACGTGGCCCTGACATACGGGCAGATTGTTTCGTACATTTTGAGCTCAGACCCAGTGGTGGGTTGGATATCGAACTCAAAAGCAAAGTGGAATCGATGTATGGCGATTCCATACGTGGGTTGGTGACCGATATGTTGGAATATTTTGGTATCAAAAACGCATACATATATCTTGAGGATTATCGTGCATTCCCGTGGGTATTGATGGCACGTATCGAGGCAGCGATCAAAAAATGTCTACCCGATATCGAGCTGGAATACCTACCTGATATGTTGCCACAAAACCTATACAAGAAGCCACGTGATACGTTTAGACGTACGCGGTTGTATGTACCGGGTGACCAACCTCGGCTTATCATCAACTGTGGGCTTTATAAACCCGATGGTATAGTGCTCGACCTCGAAGATAGTGTAGCACCCGACCATAAGTTTGGTGCACGCTTCATGGTACGTAACGCATTACGGGCAGTTGACCTAATGGGTGCAGAACGTATGGTACGTATCAACCAGTTACCTAATGGGTTGGACGACCTACCGTATGTGGTACCACATAACCTACATACGGTGTTGATACCCAAATGTGAATCCGGTGACCAGGTTCGACAGGTTGCCGATAAGGTTGATACATTGCGTAAGCAACACAAAATAGAAGATGAGATATACCTCATACCGATTATTGAGAGTGCAATGGGTGTGATCAACGCATACGAGATAGCGAGTGCATCCCCACATGTGGTAGCATTAGCGGTGGGGTTGGAGGACCTAACCGCTGACATAGGGGCTGAACGTACCAAAGAGGGTACGGAAACGTTGTTTGCACGTCAACAGATAGTTATCGCTGCACGTGCTGCTGGTGTACAGCCGCTCGATACGGTATATTCGGATGTCGAGGATTACGAAGGTTTACGTGCAAGCGTACGTGAAGCCAAACGTATGGGGTTTGAAGGCAAGGGATGTATCCACCCACTACAGGTTAGGGTGATACATGAGGAGTTCATGCCAACCCCTGAAGAGGTTGAAAAAGCACACCGTATAGTTGAGGCGATGGAGGAAGCCAAACGCAAAGGGTTGGGCGTGGTAGCACTTGGTACGAAGATGATCGATCCACCCGTCGTCAAACGTGCACTTAGGGTGTTGAAGCTAAAGGAATTGTCCGAGAAATGAGATAACCAGGAGGTTTTATGGGCGGTAAAATCAACGCCGCTGGTAGATGGGTACCTGATGAGATTAACGGTAAACCTGTGATACCGTTTCAAGGTGTCGGCAAATATATACCAAAAGGTAGGAAAGCAGCACCTCCCATCGTAAGTTGTGCGAATTACCCTAAGGATGGAAACAAAGTTGTTAAATCACTACGCGAGGCGCTCGAACTCTGTGGCTTACGTGATGGTATGACGATAACGACACATCACCACTTCCGTAATGGTGATAAGCTTGCTAATAAATTGTTCGATATCATTGCTGAAATGGGGGTTAAGGACCTGGTATGGTACCCCAGTGCTGCATTCCCGTGTCATGAACCTATCATCAAGCATCTCAAGAGTGGTGTGATACATCATATCGAGGGTAGCCTTAATGGACCTTTGGGTGAGTTCTGCACATATGGTGGTATGCGTGGACAAGGTGTGTTACGTTCGCATGGTGGACGCTATCGTGCGATACAGGATGGTGAAGTACATGTTGACATAGCAATGATAGCTGCACCGACAGCTGATCCGTTCGGTAATGCCAACGCCCTATACGGTAAGTCGGCGTGTGGACTGCTGGGGTTTGCGCTCGCTGATGCACAGTACGCGGATAAGGTGATCATAGTGACTGATAATCTGGTACCATTCCCATGCATACCGTGGCAGATACATGGTAACTGGGTAGACTACGTGGTGGTGATGGACGATATCGGTGACCCCAGCAAGATCGTATCCGGTACCACTGTTATTACACGTAGCCCGGCAAGGTTGTTGATCGCTGAGTACACGGCAAGGTTTATCAAAGAGGCTGGCATAATGCGGGACGGGTTCTCGTTTCAAGCGGGTGCCGGCGGTACATCGCTCGCGTTTATACCGTATCTTAAGAAATACATGAAAGAGGCCGGTATCAAAGCACGTTGGGTACGTGGTGGTAGCACAAAGTATCTGGTGGAACTGCTCGAGGAGGGGCTTACGGACTACATACTGGATGGACAGACGTTCGACCTACATGGGGTGCGTTCGATGCGCGATAACCCCAACCACGTATGGACGTCACCGTTTACAAGCTACAACTACCACGGTAAGGGTAACTTTGCATCTATGGTGGATGTGGTGGTACTGGGTGCCACTGAAGTGGATGTTAACTTCAACGCTAACGTGGTGACACACTCAGATGG
>CBFDTI010000037.1:0-12173 GCA_965612795.1 uncultured bacterium
CATACCTCGAAATTGCCCGCCCCCAAACCCGGTGTAAACTTCGTATGTAGTTTAGCTTGTGGTATACAAAGTAGTTTACCCTCAAGTTGCTCAGTTATTGGATACGATAGCTTTAACGTCTCCGGCATTACCATGGCGTTTGTATCGGTACGTAATAAAATGAAACATTCATCTCCCCCATATGTGAGCTCCGTCATCCCATTGTATTCCTGAACTTTACCCTTTACGATGATCTCGTCACCCACCCGTGGATTATAGTCGAACCCATAAATAGCCACACCTGCGGTGGTATCCTGAATGAAGAATTGGCCACCCGCCATTTGGGGTGAGGTTATCACACCTCTTACAGTTACGATTTGACCCAATAACTGTGAATCATAGCCGGAGGTATCGGGTTGCTGCACTTCACTAATAGATATTATAGGTAACGAATCGATTACATTGATCACAGGTATGGTTGGCACAGCGACCAGCATTCCCCCAGGTGGTGCAGTTTTCACTCCGAATTGGTGCTCACCAACCTCGTATGGTTCCACATCATGAAGATATATACGGAGTGAATCCACCACAGTTAGGCTGTCAAAGTATAGATGTGATGGGCTGGCCTCACCCAACACGGGTTGCATCGGATATATTGTATATCCCAAAGAATGCCATGTCCAACCTTCAGGTATTATTATTTCAAGCTTCTCAATAGTATCAGAGGTTATGATGTCAAACCTTAGTGTTAATCGCTCATTTTTGAACACCACGTGTGGGTTAAGTTTTACTATACCAGGGCCTACCGCGGCAGGGGTGAAATCTGCAGGCGATCTTGGCTCAATCTGATAACTCTCATAGTATTGTGTAAGTGGCGAGATAATGTTGACATACTCTTCCGGGATCGCAGCACCTACCATCGAATCGTTATACTTGCTTACCCATACCGGTAACTGGTTACCTTCATTATCTTCAATATGGTATGTAGTGTTACCCTGGAACGTACCAGATTCTATGAATCTTACGCTATCGATACGTATGAGCATACCTTCATAGTCCTCACCATTACTATGTATCGCAGGTATAGTGAGTTTATAAGGTGACGGCAGACTATGATTACGTGCTACTATATGTATCGTAAAGATGTCGTTGCTTACCCACAATTCAGTGAGATTGGCAAACTCCTTCACCAACCCCGTAATTACAATGCTATCACCTACGTGTATATCGGGTGTATTTCTGCCACCTCTATAGACATATATACCGGAACGTAATTCACCCGACATATCTTGTAAGTAGAAATTATTACCCGTAAGACCTGTCACTATACCTGACGTTGTAACTGTATCACCTACGTAGGGAGAGGTATCACCTCCACCCTGTATTTCGCTAATAGAACAATAAGGATAAAGAATGAGAACCATTAAGATCAACATTTTTTAAAAATATTCGGGTCTACAAAATTACAACCCACGGAGTGGATTCTATGCCTCATTTGTGAGTTAACGTGTAAGCAACAACATATATGCAACTGTTACACCCAATATATCAGCTATGATATCCTTGTAGCTTACGTACGTGTGACGTACTTTCCAATCGTACAGCTCTTTCAATACACCCAACGATATCGTAACCCCTATCGCTAAGTTACGTGCAGGTTCATAACGCCAATCATTTTGGCAATACGTCACATGGAATAATATCGTCGATATACCAAGAGAGTAACTAAAATGGTGCAACTTATCCACACTGAACCACTTATCTTCAATTTTATACGTACTGTCGGGTGATACCATCACCAGTATACCTATAAGGATGATAGCCATTCGCCCCACCACAGAATACCACGTAACGTTAGATGAACATCGTAGCGATAACCCATAAATTCAGCCCCTAACCAACCCCAACCTCCTGTGAATATAATTTTCATACCCTCTGCTTGTTGCTTAAACCGCTGAATAATGCCTTCAATACGGGCAACTTCACCCCATACGATGCCGGCTACTACACCTTCGTTCGTGTTACGTCCAATAAGTGGTACCTGTTTGGTGATTGTGAATTCGGGTTTTATGTTTAAATGTGGCAATTTTTTATGATAAAACTCACACGAATAAGACACACCTGGTAGTATTAGCCCACCTTGATGTCTGTGATCAACTAGAAAGTCCACCGTGGTTGCCGTCCCCATATCTATTACAAGTAAAGGCGAACCCAGCATTTTATGTCCCGCTATTACGTTTGCACGTCGGTCAACCCCCAACCCTTCATAAGCCCATTGTATAGGGGCGGGTGTCCTTTTGGTTAGCCATACAAATTTGTCTCTATGAGTTGTTATACTTACTGTAGTATCACGTACGGATATGATAAACACTCTTATCACTTTATCCAGATATTGCTCAATTATCGATAAGGCTTCGTCCCATGTATCTTTACACCATGCTTTCTCTATATCTGTAGTACCTAAACCCACCTTGATTTTGGTAGTACCTATATCAACTGCTAGCTTCCATGCCATTAATGAATGACTTCACTAGTTCGGCACGCTCTTTCTCGGCGATATGTTGTTGTAATTTTCTACCTGTACGTTTTTCGAGATGTGAATGCCTTGTGATCAACAGCAAGTTGGTAAATCTTGGCAATTCCTTTGCTGAAAATATGAGCCCCATCGAGATACCCATCCGGATACCTGAGATGTAGGTCCAGGTTTCCTCTTCTGATAATAGTCGTGCGTATTTTAGTAACCCCCACGATCTGGTGACTTTATCTTCTAGAATATCGGCCAGATGTGTATTCATAACCTCACGTGCCTTGTTCTCTTGTTTGATGAGCGCATTAGCAAGATACTCGAAGGGTGTGATTATCTCTTCACGAAATGCCCAAGTAAGTGCGTTAGTTACCACGAATATGTAGCCGGTAGTACCTGCACCCCATAGGTTGTGAAATATGAACCCCTGTGGAGTAAGTGTCTCCACAGTAAAGTTATATTGTCTCAACAATACTAATGCAGGGAGATGCAAGGTGATCGCAACCCTCAACCCTGTACCTACCTCAAGTGGTGACGCAGTGAGGTGCCCCCATTCCTCTGAATATGCATATTCGAGGCCTAATATTTTTGCGGTTTCGTTCGCTTTATGATACGCTTCCCTTATGTTAAGCCCGCTCGCAAAACTCTGTATCACAAGGTGGTCACGGTCGTTCACCATTATGCTTATGTCTTCGTCAGTACTTATAGCTACGAGTTTACCTTTGGGTGAATCGAGGAACGTCTTACTGATGAGAAACCTCTCCCATAAGAAGTTGCGGTCCTCTGGGCTTAGCTCTTCGCCCTTAAAGGTTGTGAACTCTTTCAACTTTTTACTATGTTCGATCGCATAGGCTATGATCTCGCGCACCTCTTCGAGTTCGTCATCGCTCGCCTTCAGGGGGAAATTGTATCCTTTAAGGTTGCGTACGAGTTTAGCCCTTGTAAAAAGTGGTATATCAGAAGTAGTATCGCCCCACCACTCAGGTGCTCTTTTGGCCTTTTGCTCTAAGTTCATTTTCGATTTCTCTTATCTTATCGCGTATCTTGGCAGCCTCCTCGTATGCCTCCTTGTCAAGCAGCTCCTGCAATTTCCTCCTCAATTTGTAAAGCTGAAGGTGTTTGTCAGGTTCTTCGTCCCTTATTTCTGCACCTTTTGGGGGTACCTCTTTCTGCCATGGTGTACGTACTAATAAGTTTTTAATAAATTGGCCAAACGTTTCATAGCAGGCGATACACCCGAGCTCCATATTCTGTAGGAACTCTTCGTATGTGAGCCCACAACGTGGACATACGCGTTGCCCTTGCTGTACATCGTGTTTTGGGACATAGGGTTCTTTCGATATTTCCAGCTTATTACGCAGGCATATACTACATATAGGGATGATCTCCTTATTCTCTCGGAAGACTACTATTACATACTTGAATTGGGCTTCACGTTTACCGCAAACAGCGCACTTCATTTAATACCCCCTTACTTAATTGATAGCAGCGATCTGCAATTTTCATCATTTTATTTTTGTGTGTCACTATCACCGCGGCCATCTTTCTATCTTTAATTACTCGATAGATCAAATTATGCAATAGGTCACTCGACTTCTCGTCAAGGTTACCTGATGGTTCGTCTGCTAATAGTATTGATGGTAGGTTTATTAGTGCGCGTGCAACTGCAACCCGTTGACGTTCGCCACCTGATAATTCTGCGGGATAGTGAAACGTTTTACCATGTAACCCCACAAGATTGAGTAGTTCCACCCCAAAGTCGAGATCGGGCTTCTTACCCTTAATTATAGAAGGTAGTAGCACGTTTTCAACCACGGTTAACTCAGGTATTAATTGGTGGAACTGAAACACAAACCCTATTTTCTCGTTACGTAAGCGGGCAAGCTCACGATCACCCAACGTGGATGTATCACGTCCATCGATCCATACTTTGCCAGTGTCGGGTTTGTCGAGTGTCCCCAGTATGTTGAGCAGTGTGGTCTTACCCGAACCCGATGGTCCTAACACCACCACAATTTCGTTTGCACGTACTTCCAAGTTTATACCCCTAAGTACAGTCAACCGTCTCTTATCCTCTGGGTAGCTCTTCCAGATATTTTCTGCTTTAAGCATTAGCGGATGACAAGAAATTTATCAAGTTTGCTAGTGGTTAGGCGTTGACCAGGCTCTTCTCTTATTGCAACAACCTTGTAGAAGTAGATACCGCTGCCAATTTTGTCGCCGATAAAGTCGCATGTATCCCATTCGATCTCATTATAGCCGGCGGATAGGTCGAACGGGCCCAACACCTGTATCACCCTACCCGTGATCGTGTAAATACGTATCCATACCATGCTTTCTTTAGTTAGGTAGAAATAGAATGTAACTTTATCACCACGCACGGGGTTGGGGTAAACCCGCAATTGTGTAATGTCAAGCGGTTGCTCCCACATTACAGTTATGTGAAAAGAATCTACCCGCACATTACATATGTTATCAGAAGCTGAGAAGTATAAGGTAAAATCCGATAGCGCAGGTGGTACATTCACCTCGTACTCGAGCTTGCCGCGTGTCTGGCTACCTAAATCGTACGTGAAGTAATCACTTAGATATATAGGGTTGGAAAATCGTGGATCATCGTAACTCATACGTATCGCATAAGGACCAGTTCTATCGAATATATTGATACCGCTTGAATCCTCTATCACACCATAGAGGGTAAAAGATGGTGGTATCTCCATGCCAGACCTTAGTTGTTTACCATTAACATAGAGTTTGATGGTTGGTGGCACGGTATCGTTAATCACATGCGTATCTCGTATCACTATACCTGATATGCCTATAGTTGCCTCGTTGTCGGTACCGTCCCACCATATAAGGCTTATCTTACCGTCATCACCCGCCATGGGTGGCTGTAATAGTGGCCATGCTGGTGTGACAAACCGTATGCTAAACTTACCACCTACTACCGGTGCTATGCCTTCGAAGATAATCTCTTTATCTACCCTACCAGGGTATGGGAAATACTGGTTGTTATACCCAGTAAATGGTGGAGCCCCTCTCATTGTATAGGTGATTGTGCCACCCCCCGGCAAGCTATGCGTATGCGTGTACGCAGATGATAGCACGGTAACGTAGACCATACCATTGGGTAGACCATCGCCTTCGATCAGCGCTTCGGCTCCCCCATATAATGTATCAGGTACGTGTATATACCATGTACTTATGTCGATATTGTTTAATCTTACTCTTATCAAGGGTTCACCAAACCCCTGATAGTTATCGTAGCTACCACCCGGGTATAACTTAGCCATAAGGAATGCATCACCTAACCGATTTACACTATCGGAGAATATCGATCTGAGCAACCTTACTCCTACGTTTTGGTTGGTAGTCGCCGATGCGGCACGGGTTGACGCCAACACCCCTATGGCACCGCCATGTGGCCACTTCTCGAGGTAATCACCGAGCCCATCTTTAGCTAAACGGTCGAAACACCCTACACCACATGCACCGAAGTAAAATATTGGTAGCTTGTAGTTATTTTCAAGCCCGTAGATATCGTCAGGGTTGACAAATACGCGTTCATGAGCTATAGTCTCTATGCTGCCATGGCCCATCCACATAGCCAGAAACATACCCTTGTGTAGATAACGTAATATATCTTCCTTAGCACCGGGCTTATTACCAGGTCGGCTCGCAGGTGTCCAACTTGGATCAGTAGCTTGTGTTACACCTTGGTAATTCATCAAGTATACCTTGTAGATGTCGTAACCTGCTGGTATTAATGGGGCGAATGAATTTTCAACCTGACTTGTATGAAGCGATTCATTGATGGATTGTCCGTATTCGTCATCTGCTATGAGTAATACGCGGTGACGCCACCCACCATAAGAATGTTCGTAGTTGATAATCTTTTCTGTTAGCCAATAGGCTTCTTCTTCATTTTTTACAGTTGACCGCGTTATGACAACATCTGGAATGTCATCCTCATCGTAATTAATGCACGCAAAGTAATCATCATAGCATTTATTCCCCTGAGGTGGGTACCCAAATATTCCGATGAGATAACCAGTCTCGTATGGAGGGATACGGTTACGATCGACTTCCTCTTTATATCCATATGTACCTGCACCAAACAGATACACGTAACATAATCCCCAGTTATTGTATGCGTAGCGGATGAACCTCCTTATAGCGTCTGGGTGTGGGTAGCCGAACGAAAAATTGTCGTAGATTTCGTCGATTGGTACCACTTTCGTTTTTATACCGTGTGATGTACGCCATTCAGCTATTCGATTCGCGTAGGGTATGAACTCACGTATAGTGATGATTGTATAGTCCACATCTTCGTCCGTATAAAGCGAATATGGGTTAGATCTTTCAATTGCATCCACTGAGTAAGGGGTCGCTGTCCCTATATAGACGCCAGGTGAGGCATGAAATTTGTAGATATTACCCTCAAATGTACCACCTACCACTCGTACGGGTGTATAGCTATCCGTGATATTGAAAACGTAGGGATATGCACCAAACCCACTGATATAGACATTGGTATCCTCTTTTATTTCGAATTTTATGTCACGGTCGTGGGGTTCAAACCTACAGTCTGCAGTTACTTCGAAGTAATCGAAATATAACCTATCTTCGAGCGTATCTTGGGGTGCCTTCCACTGTAGGATTGTGAACTTGTTTTCACCAGTTTTTAAATTGGTTACTGGTACTTCCAACACCCATGGTGTGTAGGTGCTACCACCTTGTATGGTATCAGTACCGACCACGTGGTCGTTCAGTAGTAGCTTTACTCTATGTACCTGAGCACTTGGATTTTCACCGCTAAGATTGGTCCAATATCGATAGAATACTACCTTGAGGTAGCCACATGAATCTGCCAACTCTGGCAAATTAAATGTATAGGACCAGCGGTTTTCAACTTCTATGGGGGAGCGGACAAGTTCCGTCCATATCCAACGTAACCCACCACGTGCGGGACAGAGGTGATCCTCCTCCCAATGGAACGTATATGTGAATCTGTCCGGTGGTGTTTCACCTGTAGGGGGTGCTACCATGCTGTCTCTTCTACCGTCAGCGCCACC
The DNA here is from genome assembly GCA_965612795.1 of uncultured bacterium. GTDB lineage: Bacteria > Hydrothermota > UBA3073 > NMUJ01 > NMUJ01 > NMUJ01. The sequence goes on from CBFDTI010000037.1 coordinate 7,579, forward strand.
CCAGGTCAGCCAGTACGTTATGTAATCAGAGTATGGATTAAGATAGGTGGTGGGGAATTTATCCCATCCGTGTGGCCCCATCGCATAGAATATGATTTCGGAGGTTTCGTCAAATGTTATGCCACTTTTTACGTAGATAGGTATTTCTACAAGTGTGTCACCGAATGATAGCCTTAACCCAACGGGTGGTGCGTATATTTTAATTGTGCGAGGGTCGATGAAGTCGGGTTCAATACCTGCATTTATGAGATCTTGATATGTGATCCTATATATACCTTCGTGCGAAATCCTTAGCTTATACCAATTGGCTGTAGTCTTCTGGGGTGTGACCGGTTTACGGGGTACACGCCAGGATTTTGCCGTCTCATAATTGAGCAACAATGCACGATAAAGAGGTTCCATTTTGTCGACCTTGTAACTACCTGGCTGGCCTCCAACGAAGGTCACCTTTACTCTCATCATCCTGTGTATGCGCAGGGTTTGGGTTGCAGGATTATACTGTGCGAAGTTTAGCTTAATAAAGGCGATATGTTGATCCCTAAACATACCCTGCTTGGCGAGTTCAACAGGTGCTGGTGGATAGTACTGGTTGGACGTCAAAGTGTGGATTGGCTCACCATATATTGGAGGTACGGGTTTGATGTAGTGTTTGAACTGCTGGGTTTCTGTATCCAATAGTTTCACATCAATTTGAGCACCTGGAGGTATACCAAGCACCACAAAGTCGTATGGCACCATAGGTAGACCTGGGTCGCTGGGATAATAATAAGGTGCACATTCGATGTCATCTATTGTAATTTCCGATCGATAGATGAACTCCATACCGTGTGGGCCACTTTTGACCACCTCGATCTGCACAATGAGCAATAATGCTATCAACATTGGCCCTTAATTGCTATACATGTGGTGGTCGATAATATTCCATCAAGTTTATGTACCTTACCCGCGATTAAATCGCCCAGCTTCTGAAAATCTTCCACTTTAACAAAGGCGATGAGATCGAACGGACCGGTCACCACACATGCGGTTTTTACCTCTTTTATTTCTGTGAGCTCTGCTAATACGTTATCTACTTTGTTTGCCTCTGTTCGTATGAGGACGTAGGCTTTTATCATTGTGTGCTCTTTGCTTCCAGAGTTTCTATGAAATATTCTAACCCTTTGCGCTTCTCAAGTGCTGATTGTAACTTATCGTACACCGTAGTTGTGGGATATATCATCTGTATTATGGGTCTAAGTATTAGCATCACCTGTGACCCTATAAAACTTAGGGGCTTGCTTGACTGTGCAAACAATATTGTAGGTACGGTGAGCCCACGCTTAACGATTTCGTCGGCAAACTGTTCAAGTACCTTCTTTTCTTCCTCTGTAAGCTCATACTCCTCGGATTCGACTGCAAACGCGTGCCTTAGTGCGTGCCAGAATTTACCCATAATAATTTACGTTTAGGTCACGTGAAGCTTTACCTTCATTAACCCTCTTAACCGGCATGGTGTGGGGTGCGTTTTTCACGATATCGGGGTTGGTTTGGGCTTCGTCTACAATTTCCCTAATAGCAGTGGCGAATGCATCGAGTGTAGCCTTGCTTTCGGTTTCGGTTGGCTCTATCATGAGCGCTTCCTTGACTATAAGCGGAAAGTATATAGTGGGTGGGTGAAACCCTTTGTCGAGCAACCGTTTGGCTAAGTCAAACGTCCTCACACCATATTGGAGTAGTGGTTTGCCGGAGGCAACAAATTCATGCATGTAAGGACCAGGATATGGGATTGGCAGTATTTCATGGATTAGGGTTGCAAGATAATTTGCATTCAGTACCGCATGTTCGGCTACTTTTTTGAGTCCAGGCGAGCCCATCATCCTTATGTATATGAAACCTTTGAGGTTAACAAGGAAGTTACCATAAAATGTATGTATTTTGCCGATAGAATGTGGACATTCCGAATCCCAGTAGTATTTATTGCCTCGCTTTTTGACACGAGGTACTGGAAGGAAAGGCTCTAGGAATTTCTTCACCCCCAACGCACCACCACCGGGGCCACCGCTGCCGTGGGGTGCACCAAACGTCTTATGTAGGTTGAAATGCACGATATCGAAACCCATCTCACCAGGTTTGACCCACCCAACATATGAGTTGAGGTTGGCACCATCGAGATACATGATACCACCCGCTTCGTGTACAGTTTGTGCTATTTTAAGTATGTCCCTCTCGAATATGCCTAAGGTATTAGGTACTGTTAACATAATGACAGCTAGTTTATCGGTAGCGTGACGTTTTAATTCGTTTATATCTACCATACCAAATGAGTTCGATTTTATCTCCACAGGGGTGAACCCTGCCATCCTTGCGCTGGCGGGGTTGGTACCGTGTGCTGAATCGGGTATCAATACTATTGAACGATCTTCGCCTCTCTGTTTGAAGTACGCACGTGCAAGTAATAAGCCGACAAGTTCACCATGTGCACCTGCTGCTGGATGTAAAGTGACTGCATCCATACCGCTAATTTCGGCCAGAAGGTGTTCTAACTCGTACATCACACGTAATGCACCCTGTACAGCGGAAGCGGGTGCAAGCGGATGTAGTGATAACCATGAGGGGTGGCTCACGAGTCGCTCAGAAATAGGTGGATTATACTTCATGGTACAGCTACCGAGTGGATAGAAATTTTTATCTATGTGTAGGTTACGGCTGGCAAGTTCATTATAGTGGCGTGCAACCTCGATTGGCGAAAGTTCGGGTAACTTCAGCCCAGCCTTACGCAATAGGGATTGAGGTAATAGATTAGGTTGCGGTGCCACATCGAACTTCGGTAAACTATAGCTCCTGTGGCCGGGTTTACTCTTTTCGAATACCAATTTCATCTTCTATCTCAGATAGCTCTTTCTCGACTATCTGCTTTATTTTCTGGAGGTTGGCTTCATCTTTGGCTTCAAACCTCAACACAAGTATCGGTTGTGTGTTGGATGCACGTACGAGCGCCCATCCATCGGGAAAATATATTCGTGCACCATCTATATCTAGTAGTTTATAACCCTTTTCGCGAAACCTATCACGTAGCTTGTTGACGATTGTGAACTTATGTTCGTCAGTTGAGGGGCGCCTTATTTCAGGGGTTGAGCAATAATATGGTATTTCGGATACAAGTTCGGAGAACGGTTTACCTGATTTAGACCATATCTCGACCAGTTTCAGTGATGCAAATATTGCATCATCAAACCCATAGTAATCCTCTTTGATGAACATATGGGCGGACATCTCACCCGCAAGTAATGCGTGCTCTTCACGCATTTTAGCTTTAAGTAATGAATGGCCAGTCTTCCAAATTATTGGGGTGCCACCAAGTTGGCGAATATATTCCTCCAATCCCTGTGAACATTTGACATCGAATATTATCTTAGCACCAGGATGACGGGTAAGTAGATCCTTCGCTAATATACCGAGTAGTTGATCGCCATACACCATGTCTCCTTTCTCGGTGATGATACCAACACGATCTGCATCACCATCGTAACTGATACCGAGGTCGGCACCTTTGGTGGTGACCATACGTTGTAAATCCTTCACAAACTCAGGTACGGTGGGATCTGGTAGGTGGTTGGGGAAATTGCCATCAGGCTCACAATATATGCATTCAACCTTTGCACCAAGTTCAGTGAAGAGCTGTTTGGCGATTGGACCTGCAGTACCGTTACCCGGGTCGATAATAATATAGGGGGAACGTACGAACTTGACCTTGGTTTTGAGCATCTCAATATAACGGGGTACGATATGTTCCTCCTTTAAGTTACCTAACCCACCATTAAAGTCTTCCTCTTCCATTATACGGCGTATTTCTTGTATCTGTTCACCGTATATGGTTTCATCACGTAGCATTAACTTGAACCCATTGTATTCGGGTGGGTTATGGCTACCGGTTATCATCACACCAGCGTCGACGTTGAGCTCATACACGGAGAAGTAAAGTACAGGAGTGGGTACTACACCTATGTCGATCACGTTTATCCCTACATTAGTTAACCCATGTATGAGGCTGTTACGTAATCTATTAGAGGATAGACGGACGTCACGTCCAAGCGATAAAGTTTTAACCCCTTTACGGCGTAAGTATGTACCTATAGCTTTACCTAAAAGTATAGTTACAGGGTCGATGAAATCTCTATCCGCTATGCCACGTATGTCGTATTGCCTGAAGATGTAAGGGTTTACCTCTACTCGTGCCATAATACCTCCAGGTTGTGTGCATCCTTTGGCGTTATAGCGCCTACCGCACTGATGGAGAATTGGTCAGGTTTCAAATATTTGTCGAGCGTCGCTAATATATCGTCCATCTTTATAGAGTTAAATCTAGCGATAACTTCATCAAGTGGTACGTACTTACCTTCGTAGATCTCGTCACGCATAAGTTTACGCATACGGTATACGGTACTCTCAGATGATATTATGAGTCCCCCTGTGATATAGTTTTTCATACGCTGGAGCTCATCTTCTTGTAGTTTTTTGCGTAGGTGTAGCATCTCTTCACGTATGGATTTGAGCGATTTCACCACATTACGTGGTGCAGTAGCAAAATATATCTCTAAACTACCAGCTTCACAATA
>CBFDTI010000038.1:0-11552 GCA_965612795.1 uncultured bacterium
GGAACAGAATTTCAAGCTCTCAGAGAAATTATCGGTGGAGATCCAAATGCACTTAAATTATATCAATCATTCCGTGACCCTCACAGTTCTTTTGATATTTCTTCTCGTCAATACGCTTTTATGACGGTTGGACCTGTTTCACCATTGTCTTTTGCCGGAACTCCACTCTTTTTCACTGCTTTTAACACCCCTGATGAATTTTTGGAGACAAATAATTTAAATATTCCAAGAAAATGAATAAAATGCCTGCCACTTCATATAACAAGCAGGTATGGTTCACAATCGCTCATCTAACTCTTGTGGGCTTCGTATGTCCGCTAACCGTTAAGTTAAATGCCGCCGTCGCCTTGGAAAGATTTAAAATATCAAAATTCAAAGGTGGGACGAAAGATGGACGAGAAGAAGCGATATAGACACAATAATGGATTTGAAAACGAAGGAAAAACTTTGACAATGGATATAAACGAAATGCTGCACGTGATGGCAGATAGCTTTCGGAATAAGATAGACAAAGATTTTAGTTTGATAGTGCAGCTTGATGTAGAAGATAAAAAAGCATCTTGGCATATAGTGATTGAAAATAAGAAAGTAATCGTTAGGAAGGGACCACATGACGAGGCTCACTTTATTCTTGCCACTAATACCAATACATTGCGTCAAATTTACAGCGGTGAGATAACCGCAATGACAGCAGCCGCAAAAGCAAAGAGTTACGATCATGCACCTTTGAGTTGGAAGTTACCCGATAACGTGAAACCTACTCCCGAGATCATGGCGAAGTTTTATTTCTTTATTCAGCATTTCTTTAATTGGAAAGTACCTGAAAAGATTGTGTTGGAAGAAAAACATTCTCGTGCTGTCCATGGTGGACATGCAATCCCCCTATATTATTATCCAGGATTTAGAAGTGCTTGGTACTTGTTGAGAAAAGGGGAGAAACTTAATGAGCCCGGCGATACAGATCCATTTCCTCAAGCATTAATTTTTATAGAAGGTGAAGGTTTTGCCAAGATCGGAAACAAAACGATCAAGGTAAAAGCAGGCGAATCTTATTATATTCCACCGAACTCAGATCATGTTGTCTGGACCAATAGTGATAAACCGTTAGTCTTCATATGGCTTGCGTGGGGGAGGGAGCTTAAATAAAAGTACGCAATTTTAAATCTTGCAAAGCCACTGGTAGAGACACTTGTAGATAGCACCAGAAGGTGGATTATAAAACGTTTTAAGTGGGGCAGTAAGGACGATAAATACCAACTATACTGGGAATTCCCAGCTATATACCAATTATATTAAGAAACTTTTGTAGATTATCCTTGAGTTGGTTGATATCTTCCAACGATAGGTTACCAAAGCTGAACCTTAGCCACCCAGGTTTACCACACGCGCTACCAGGTATTGCACTGAATAGGTGTAGATCCATCGCCTTTTCTATGAACTCCTTATCGCCAAGGTCTACAGTTTCCGGTATTTTCGCAAACGTAAATATTGTACCATCAGGTGGCCGGTTACCAAAAATTTTGCACCCCACCTCTGTAAGTGCATCCGCGATAGCATCCCTACGGTTTTTGAGCTCCTCCACTATTGGGGTGATGAAGGTCGGTTCTTTGTTGCCTTTCATCTCGTCGACCTCTCTTTTTATTATCTCCATAACCACATCCTGTCCAGCAGTATTTGGGCACGAGCTTTGACACCTCAGAAGCTTCTTGATGATGACATCGGTTAGTGTTTTCGATTTAGAGATGACAAATCCCACCCGTAGACCCGGTATGAGGTACTCCTTAGATGCGCTGGTCACCACCACGGTTCTGTCTGGTGCATATCTGAGCATCGTATCTGGTTCACCCCTATAACGTATCCTGTTGTATACCTCATCCGAAATAATTATCATGTTGTATCTCTCCGCTAACTCCGCAAGCTGCTCCATGTTTTGTCGTTCCAACGCTATACCGGATGGGTTGTTGGGTGAATTTATAAGCATCACATTTATGTGTGTGGACTTGATGAGCGACTCAAGTTCATCCAACCTAAACGTACCATCCTCATCCACTAATTCAAACCTTATATAGTCACTGCCTGCCTTTGTGATCGTATCGAGGAAGGTAGGCCAGTGTGGTGACATCAAGATAACCTTACGCCCGTATCCAAAGATTGAGAACAGCAAGAACAATGCTTCCGTTGCACCAGTTGTTACCGCAACATTCTCGTAAGTTAGGTGATCAAGCCTATAAAAGGTTGACCAGAATTCTGCCACCAACTCACGTAATGCAATCTTACCAATAGTGGGACCATAATATACTTCATAATCCGGCAGTATCCCGATGACTTGCCCGATATCACTACGTATGAAACCCCTATCTGTAGCCGCTATTTTGCTCGCCCTCGATGTGATACTTACTATTGGATCTTCACTCAAGACGATGTTTTTGAACCTATCCGACATATGGTTCCATGCGCAATAAAGTAGCGGTGTGATCTCGTCATCTGGATGTTTGATTTTTTTGAGCACCTCCATCCTTAATAAACTACTTGACTTATAAGCCTTTGTCAATAACTGTGGGTACAACCAGCATAGATTTACTGTTTTCCACAGCCACCCTCTTCAGTATAAATGTTCCTCTCATACTCTACAAGGTAGATTGACCGAACTTTGTTACACATTATTTTTAAGTCCAAATCAGTAACTGGAGGTAAAATGGACCGTGAAGCAATTGAGCGTGCCAAGGAACATTTTGGTAAATTATTAGAAGAACAGCTTGCACGCGTCGAACGCCTAAAACAAGAGGAGGATTGGATCGATTACACAAAGCTGAAACCCATAATTATCGGCATCGTAGGTGGTGATGGTATCGGCCCATATATCACAAAAGAAGCACATAGGGTGTTGGAGTTCATATTAAAGGATGATGTCGCCAACGGTAAGATAGAATTTCGTGTAATAGAGGGGTTGACTATTGAGAATCGTGCACGTGTGATGAAAGCCATCCCCGACGATGTGCTGGAGGAGATTAAGAAATGTCATGTGATATTGAAAGGTCCAACCACCACCCCGAAAAAAGGTGACCCATGGCCGAACATCGAGAGTGCCAACGTAGCGATGCGACGCGAACTCGACTTATTCGCCAACATACGGCCGGTTAGGGTGCCAAAGGAGGGTATCGATTGGACATTCTTCCGTGAGAACACCGAAGGTGCGTATATATTAGGTAGTTGTGGCATAGATGTGACCGACGATCTAGCGATAGACTTTAAGGTTATAACCACACAGGGTAGCGAACGCATAATAAGGATGGCGTTCGATTATGCACGTAAGAACGGCATAGATCGTGTAACCGCTGTCACCAAGGCTAACGTGGTGAAACGCACCGATGGCAAGTTCCTGACCGTATTCTATGAGATCGCCAAGGAGTATCCTGAGATAAAAGCTGACGATTGGTTTATCGACATAATGACGGCGAAGCTGATCGATCCATACCGTAGGAAGGAGTTTAAGGTGTTTGTTTTACCTAACCTCTACGGTGATATACTCACGGATGAGGCGGCACAGTTTCAGGGTGGTGTAGGTACCGCCGGTAGTGCTAATGTCGGTAAACGCTATGCAATGTTCGAAGCGATACATGGTACCGCACCCCGTATGGTGCAGGAGGGGCGTGCAATATATGCGGATCCAAGCAGCATCATACGTGCAGCCGCTATGTTGTTGCGGCATATAGGGTATACTGATGAAGCAAAGCGGTTAGATATGGCACTTGATATATGTGGCCAATATGAAAGAAAGGTAGTTGTCACAGGTAGACCAAATGGTGCCACAGGTAGCGAGTTTGCAGATTACTTGATGGCTACATTGAGCGATAAAGAGTTAGAAGCTAAATGGCAATCATATCAAGAGACATAGCATAAAAGGAGGTGTTATGGCGAAGTGGCTTATTAAGAAGGTTGTACCAAAGGGGGTCAAGAAATACGAACTGGTGGAACCACCCGAACCCGACTTCGTACGCGATCTCTTCCCATATGTGGAGCCACCGCGGGTGGCGTTTGATGGTGAAACCGTACCTATGGAGCCAGCCGACGAAATATGGATCACTGATACCACGTTTAGGGATGGCCAACAAGCTATGGAGCCATACACTGTAGAGCAGAAGGTACAGCTGTACAAGTTTCTACACAGGTTAGGTGGCCCCAAAGGTGTCATAAGACAGTGTGAATTCTTCCTGTACACAAAGAAGGATAGGGAAGCAGTCGACAAGATACGTGCGTTGGGGTATAAGTATCCTGAGGTGACAGGTTGGATACGTGCACATCCGAAGGATTTCCAACTTGTGAAGGATATGGGATTAGAAGAGACTGGTATACTCACATCGATATCAGATTACCACATATTTAAGAAGTTTGGTGCCAGCTCACGCAAGGAGGTGATCGACAAATACCTGAAGATAGTGGATATGGCTGCAGAAGCTGGTCTAAAGGCGATCAGGTGTCATTTTGAGGATATTACACGTGCCGATTTCTGGGGTGCATGTATACCGTTTGCACAGAAGCTGAAGCAAATATCCGAACAGAGTGGCATGCGTATCAAAATACGTATATGCGATACAATGGGTTACGGGGTGCCATGGCCAGAGGCAAGCCTACCACGGTCGATACCCAAGATCGTATACTATTTACGTACGGAAGCAGGTTTTGACCCCGAGAACCTTGAGATGCACATGCATAACGATTTCCACATGGTGGTAGCTAATTCAGTAGCAGGTTGGCTATACGGAGCATCGGCAGTCAACGGTACGCTGTTGGGGTTTGGCGAACGTACAGGTAACGCCCCAATAGAAGGTATGATAATGTGGTATATAGGGTTGAAAGGTAGCATGGACGGTATCGATACCACGGTCATAACGGAGATCAAAGAGTACTATGAAAAAGAGATAGGTGTCACCATACCGGTAAGATATCCGTTTGTGGGTGAATACTTCAATGTAACACGTGCTGGCATACATGCAGACGGTATGATAAAGTTCCCTGAGATATACAATATCATGGATACAGAGAAGCTACTCAACCGCCCATATGGTGTGAGCATAACCGATAAGACCGGGGTCGCCGGTATCGCCATGTGGATGGAGACTAAAATGGGTGTAAAGGTGGACAAATCCGACAAACGCTTACAGGAGATATACCAGAAGATAATCGCCCAGTACGAAGCAGGTAGGGTAGCAGCCATGTCAGACAATGAGATAGCAGCCTTTGTTAAAGAACATTTCCCTGAGTATTGGACGGACGAGATAAAGGAACGTCTACGCCGTAAGGGGATAAGGGTGGATTAATCCATACACATAACAGGCATATAGTGTCTGAAACAGAAAAGGTGTAGATTCTAAGAAACTATTTTGTAGAGTATCACGTGGTACGTGGACCAAACAGTGCACGTCCGATACGTATCATGTTGGAACCTTCCTCGATAGCTATCTCGAAATCGTCGGACATACCCATCGATAGGTACTTTATATGAACATCGACTATATTCAACGCGTTGAGCTTATCACCTATCTGACGTAACGTACGGAATGCAGGTCGCGGATCACCATGTAGTGGCCCTATAGTCATAAGGCCTTCGACCTTAAGGTTCGGCAGTTCAGCAATTTTACAGACAAAATCGATAGCCTCGTCAGGTGACACCCCATACTTGGTGGGTTCACCGGAGGTGTTGACTTCAACAAATACGCGTATGGGTGAACTTGCACGTTTGTTAATCTCCTCTGCCAGCTTTAAACTATCTATTGACTGTATGCAGTCAAACAGCTGTAACGCTTTCTTCACCTTATTACGTTGAAGGTGACCTATCATATGCCATTCGCCACCCCCCACAAGCGGTTTCTTTTGCAACGCTTCCTGTACACGGTTTTCACCTATGATACGTATGCCGAGCTCGAGCGCTATTTTGATCTTTTCCGGTGGCACAGTTTTTGTAGCTGCCACAATCACGATATCGGAAGGTGACCTACCTGCTTTTTCGGCAGCTTTTGCCACCCTTTCCTTTAAAATCTTGTAGTTATGTTCGATAGTCCTGCGGATATCGGACATCATTGTGGCTTAGTGCGAGTTTGAAGTTGCTCCCACTTATCGATTGTTAGCTGATCACGTAACACGTGCATGTAATAACCCATCCAAGTGGGTTCATCCCGTGGCCGTCGATATGTGGGATCCTTCGGCGGATGTATATGTTCGAACTCCATCAATCCACCATCAGCCGAGCTAATAGGTACACCCGATCGGCGGGCGACAATTTCAAGATCATGTATCCATTCATGTAACATAACCTCGGTGTTGGGGCCAAACGTACGTTCAGAGAACCCATGTGGCTTATACGCCCAGAAGTTCGGTATGTACAGGCCGACAAAGTCGATACTATCGATATGCCATTCGTAGCCACCGAATGCAGCACCCGCACGTGGTACGTTCGCCATTATCATTACGCCATCAAATGAGGTAAGTGGTTCACTTATTTCGCGTTTGAAATGTTCCACCCACACATCATGTACGGTGGAGGGGTTGAGTGCCAACCCGTACTTGCCAGCCGATTGTAGGTTTGCTTCGGTGATCACATAATCGGTTATGATTAATGGTACATTCTCGATCATCAATGCGCCCGCAGACAAGTAACTCGCGAAAGCAGCAAACCTACGTGCAGCTTCAATGATTTGATCGATCTGTTCCCGGGTGTACTCCTGTTGCCATAATGTATCATCAAGCTGTACCCTGCTGGACTTGAATATCACCAGTACATTACGCCATCTCGCTACAGGTTTATCAGCGTAGGGGATGACCTCGATACGCGCCTTTTTATCAACATCGCTTGTAAAGTCACAAAAATGTAAGTAAGTGGTACCCAACCGCTTACCGGTGAGCTTGAATCGAACCGGTTCCATACAGCGTTTCCATGCCTCAACTGGTGACCATCCATCTACATGCAGAGGATAAGGTAATTCAGGTGTGGTTACACTATCCGTAAGTGATGCGATACTGGTATCCTCGATGTAGATCATGAACGAATCCGTCAATCGCACAAAAAATTCACGTGTCTCACCCATCACTAAGTATATAACCGGTGGCAATATAGCTGTATCCTCAACCGCAGGGCTTACCTTTATTTTTATCTCATACGTGGTGTCGTTTACATCCCACATAGCTATGGTAGTGCCGGGACGTGCACCTAAGATTTTGAACCCCAACGGTTTTGCAAGCTTAGGATCCGCTATTGTGAGCTTACCCATGAGGTTGAACACCGGTAACCCATGGATATCCACCAACTTAAAAGGTAAGGGTTTCTCCTCCCAATGCATTACCTGCACAATAGTGTCGTAGAACCCAAACCCATATGCTAACGATGTATCGATGATATAGGGTAGGTCGACTGAATCCACATATAGGTGACCGGTTCGCTTACCTCTAAACGAGAATGCCATCCTCAATATTAACCTATCCGCACCCATTTCCATAGCCTTGTCACGCCATCGATAGAATATCCATGGGGTATCGGTCCATTCATATTCACCGTGTGGCGGTATCTCACCCGGTGTATCGTACGGGCCTATTGATTTCTCGATAATACTATCCTCCGGGGTGATAACTTTAGCCCACCGTTCGAGTACCTCAACCGATTCAGCTGTCACATTCTGGAAATGAAACGTTATCCGATAGATGAACACATCTTCACGTATATCGTCGAGCCGCTGATTACCGAAGTCGGGTATCACATTTATAGTGGTCAAAATACATAGCAACCACATTAACCTTATTTTAGCTTGTATTCAGCGATATCTGTATAGATCGGGCCATCCGGTGTAAGCTTACTCTCTATGAGATATATGGTGTTGACGACAAACCCTAACTCTGGTAATGTAGGCCCAGATATGGGAGTGGGAATTTTTGCCCTTCCCAGCGTTATGTGTGGTATAAGCTCTTTGGTTTCAGGTTTACCGATATGTAACCTACGTAATTCGCCATCGATACGCTGCATGAGCGATTTAACGCGCTCGTAGCCATCCGCGATACCTATCCAGATGATACGCGCTCTATACTTACTGGGGAAACCATTCAACTCACCCAATACTATACGGAATTTGGTTTCATCCGCTGTTATCTTTTTGAGCATGTCTTTGATGGATTCCAGCTGCTCGGTGTTTATTTCACCAATAAAACGCAACGTCAGGTGTATATTCTGTGGTGCTACCCAACGTACGGTGGACCCCACCTGTATCTGTTTTTGGTAACCCGCAAGCCGTTCGCGAATAGGGTCGGGCAATTTCAACGCAATAAATGTGCGCATCACTTAGTGGATAGATATTCAATAACCTTTTGGATAGCGACGATACTGGCATGTTCCTTGATCAACCAACGTCCACCATCAAACCTAACCTCGTATGCGGTGTCGAAGTCTGGTGTGGATAGCCCAATGTAAACTAACCCCACAGGCTTGGTGGGTGTACCACCCGTCGGTCCCGCTATACCGGTTGTGGATACACCGATATCGGTAACAAATTTTCTCCTTACACCACGTGCCATCTCCACTGCAACAGCGTAACTTACTGCACCATGTTCACGTAGGGTGGATTCATCAACCCCAAGCAACCGTATTTTGGCTTCGTTACTGTATGCAACTACACCACCCATAAAGTAGTCGGAGCTACCCGGTATGTTAGTAAGCTTGTCCATGATCCTACCACCCGTACAGGATTCGGCCACACTTATCGTGTAGCGGTGCGAGGTTAGTAATTTGCCGATCACGGTTTCAGGTATGTCAGAGTATGTCTTCATACTCGTTTAGACCTTCCTCGGGTGTCTCATCTGTTAGCTCTTCCGGTGACCCTTCTTCACCTTCAGAGGGCTCCTCTTCCGGTGGTGTAAGTTCGGACGCTTTGCTTATCGCCAATACTCTATGTATCGCAAGTATATCCGCAAGCAACGCAAACCCTGTCTCCCTACGACCGGCACCAGGCCCGATGATCGTGATATCACCCAGATCGTCTGTCGATATCGTGAGCGCATTGGTGACCCCCATTATCTGGGCGAGCGGATCGTCAAGCGGTAGCTTTTCGGGTTTGACACGTGCTCTAATTCTACCGCGCTTCTTTTCAATACGTGCGATGAGCTTCCAGCGTTTGCCTTCGGATTTGGCCTCCATTATATCATCAAGTGTTAGATGGGTGATACCTTCACGTTCGATATCCCTGAGATAGATATCGCCATCCATGACAAGGTTTGCCAATATTATAGCTTTGGCGGCAGCATCCCAACCCTCTACATCCGCGGTGGGATTGGCCTCGGCGTAACCCAGGCGTTGCGCTTCTTTGAGTGCTTCGTCGTAGGATTTACCCTGTTCCATCAACGTGAGTATGAAGTTGGTGGTACCGTTGACGATACCTCTAATGCACGAAATCTGTATCCCTTGTAATGCTTCGAGCGTAAGTGATAACGATGGTGTACCACTGAGGACTGTACCTTCGTATCGCAATATCACACCACGCTCCTTGGCGCTTGCGATGAGATCCTTACCAGCGACAACGAATGGACCCTTGTTGGTGGTTGCTATGTGTTTACCGGCTGCTATAGCAGCTCGTATGTGGGTGAGCCCCGGTTCACCAGTGTTGAGATTGGTAGGTGTAGCTTCTACGATTATGTTGGCAGTGCTAGCTTCTATGGTTTGTAAGGAGTTCCAGCCGGGTTCACCTTCGGGATATTCGCTGATACGGTTGAATTTCGCCAACTCCAGAAGTTTGTGGATATCGAGCCCGTCTGGGTTGCAGATCGACCCTTTAATGGGATCGGATACTGCAACTACTTTGAAGTCGAAATCGTACTTCTCCTTTAGGTAGTCGCGTTTTTTATGTAGGATCTCGGCTAACCCCTGACCCACAGTACCGAACCCTATAAATGCTATTCTATGTTCCATGATACCTCCTATTTTGGTGATAATATAAGGTCAACGCTATCACCGCGGAAGACTTCAGCCCCTGGTGGTGGGTATTGATCCACCACATACCCGGGGTTGAGTGAATCCTCCAATACCACGTTACGTAGGATTAAACCCAACGCAAATAGTTTCTCACGTGCACGCCTTAATGATAGCCCATGGAGGTCGGGCATCGTCAATACTTTTGTGCCAGAACTTACGATGACAGTAATTTCGTCGTCAAGCTCAACAACACTCATGGGGGCAGGTTCCGTACATATGACACGACCAGCCTCTACCGTGTCGGAAGGTTCAAACCGTACACGCCAACGTAAACCTAACCTACGTAGACTATCCTCTACCTCCATCAGCCATAAGTTGGCGAAATTTGGTAAAATTACGTGTTTCTTACCTTTGCTGATGATGAGGGCAACCTCACGACCCCATTTGACCCGCGTACGTGGTAGGGGGGATTGGTTTATCACCACACCGGGTGGGAATATCTCATTGTATTCTTTGCGATCAACGTAACCTTTGAGGTGGAACTTTCTGAGCAGAAGCATAGCCTCTGAGATTTCACGACCACGTACATCAGGTACCTGGGTGATACGACCTTTACCTACCCATATGGGTAACACTATGAAGTATCCTATAAGGAACCCAACTATTAAAGTTGCGACAGCGGTGAGGCATGCTATAAACACGTTTTTTATTAATTTCATCCCTTAGAAAATATTCAAGCTCATTAGGTCGACAAGCGCTTAAGTAACGAACGTACAAACTGCAGTTCATCCTGTTTGGTGTGCAGTTTACCGTCGAGTTTGGCAGCTAATGTCCTACGTAAGATAGTACCGAGTAGGGGGGAAGGTTTGACCCCCATCTTCTGTAGCGTATAGCCGTTGATCGTGAGCTTCACGGACCTATACTTATCAAGGTAATCCGCTATACGACGTAGTTGGGTGGCTCCAAGCAGATAAAAAAGCGATTCGATCTCAAACCCCCGTAACATGAAATATATATGGC
This sequence comes from uncultured bacterium, assembly GCA_965612795.1. Classification (GTDB taxonomy): domain Bacteria; phylum Hydrothermota; class UBA3073; order NMUJ01; family NMUJ01; genus NMUJ01. Next base: position 10,967 of record CBFDTI010000038.1, read on the forward strand.
TGGGTTTACGTAGACGTACGAATTTGGGACGTAGGGATTTGAGGAAATCGTCGACCTCGTTCAATATCTTAGCCTCACGGCGGGTAGGTTCGGGAAAGTAGACTGGTGGTTTATCAAACGGTATGAGTGTGAGATAATAGAGTAACCATTCTTCACCTTCTTTGTAACGCTGGTAGATGGATACGCAACGGTTGAGCAATGTAGGGCGTAGTTTGAGGTTGAGCGATTTCAACACATTTAATTTGTTTAAAATCCTAAGTGCATCCAGCCGTGTGGGTTCACTTAATAAGAGTTGGAACTCATGTTTAATTCTAGCGGGGCTTATTTTGTGCAGTATGCCAGTGGTGACAGTTTCGTGTGCCCAACGTGCGGTTAGCGGTTCAAGCTGGAATCCCAACCTTGCCACGAAACGAGCTGCCCGAAATATACGGGTGGGATCATCCATGAAGCTTTTAGGATGTAATACGCGTATTAGACCTAATTTAAGATCTTGTTGCCCACCGAATAGATCGATGAGCTTGAATTCACCGGTGGGGGTGAGCTCCATAGCCATGGCGTTGATGGTGAAGTCACGACGTGCAAGATC
>CBFDTI010000039.1:0-11546 GCA_965612795.1 uncultured bacterium
AACCAACCTTCTCTTCTCATCACTTCCATCGAGATCCTGTTACTCGGACCATCTCCTCTGGCTACGAAAACGCCGACATTCTCACCAACCGCTTCCGATATCTTCGCAACATCTCCATGCGTAAACCCTGGACAGAGAAGGATAGACTGAACCCCCTCCTCTTTGACAACCTTTTTGCATACCTCAATTGCCTGCTCCTGATCTTTGACCACCACCACAAAGAGCTTATAGTACTTAGGTGTCTCAATAACACATCTATGCCTCTCCGCCTCTGCATCAGGAGCATGGGCAAGAAACAGTACTTTAAATGCCATAACCACCTCCTTGATATCTGAACTATCGGATATCATGTAATTATACAACAAACAGAGATAAGCGTCAAGCCACTGTAATCTTTTATGTGTAATCCTTTATACGGGTTCCTTAGCGCTCAAAAATCATGTATAAACCCACCAATAATAATGCGATCCCAAATATCCTACGTAGTATCACATTCGACAGCCCCACAGCTATCTTTGCACCAAGCAATCCTCCCACAAAAAAGCCAAGGCATACAAACCCTGCTATGGTTAGATTCACATAACCATGCTTGTAGTAGGTCCATGCAGCCAACAACCCAATCGGAGGAACCAACAAAGCCAACGTCGTCCCCTGTGCCTGATGTTGTGTGAGACCGAACAGATAAACCAATGCTGGTACGATAATGATTCCACCACCAATGCCAATTAATCCACTGATGATACCCGCAGATAAACCAAGCAGTAAGTATAAAATGATGTTAATCATTATTTACCCCCTCCATGAACCTCGATACATCATCCTGTAAGTAAGTTCCCATATTACTTTAACTCCAAAAGCTGCCTCTTTTGACATTGCTAAATATAATTTAGCTCATGTCAGAAATAAACAACACTCCACAGGTATGTGGAGTACCATCAACTCAGGTTCTGTAGCAACATAAGCGAACCAGATGCACCTATCAGCAAATCCGAAAGCTTGGCGGGTATCGAGCTTTCAATTGACAGCGTTAAATCTTTTGTAAAATAAACTTTGGAGATAGCGGATAATAAGATCATGATACTCGAAACCATCTGGCACCTCTTAGAAGATAAGGTGTTCACTGTACCATCCACGGAGGTACTTTTTAACCAGTACAAAGATGTTGCCCCAGCTGTGGATTTACCCGATGCCGCCAGTATTAGAAGGGCAAACCTCAAGAACTACTTAAGAAGTTTCACAAGCATACCCCACATTCTTGTTGTAGGTGAAGCCCCAGGTGCATGGGGGTGCCGGTTCTCGGGTGTACCGTTTACGAGTGAGGTACAGCTCTGCGACGGTGTGTTACCATTTGTGGGACATCAATCAAGCAGAAATAGCTCCCCATACTCAGAGGTTACTGCCAAAATATTCTGGCATGTTATGCTACCTTATCATCCCAGGTTCCTGGCATGGAACTGCGTACCTTTTCATCCACATAAGGAAGGCGCCCCCTTATCTATCCGTAATCCTACAAGAAACGAGATCCGTATTTACTCCAGTATTCTCCTGGAGCTGATACGGTTGCTCAACCCCAGATACATTGTTGCAGTCGGCCAAAAGTCGAAGTTTGCACTGGATCATCTGGGGGTTACATCCCTATACGTACGACATCCGTCCCGTGGTGGCGCAAAGGCCTTTAAAGCAGGCATCGAACAGATAGTCCAAAACATGTGCGTCATCTCATAGCTTGACGTATTATTTGATTTCGCTTAGTATATAGTGTGACGATGGATTGTATCTTCTGTCGTATCGTGAAGGGTATAGCACCTGCTGAGATGATCTACGAAGACGAAATAGCCATAGCTTTTATGGATGCAAATCCTGCCACACCTGGACATATACTCATCGTACCCAAACAACACTATCGTAACATCTTCGACTTAAACGATGAAGTAGCAGCCCATCTGATGAAAGTAGCTGTTAGGTTAGCATCCGTACTCCGTAAAGCCATGGGTTGTGATGGACTCAATATCTTCAACGCCAACGAGCGTGCAGCCTTCCAAGACGTGTTTCACTTCCATCTACATCTGATACCACGGTGGTTTGGCGATAATATTGTACCTGCTTGGCACCCACAGCCTGGCGATCCAGCTCAAATCAAAAAGATCGCCGATAAGATACGCCATACTTTGGCAAAAGTGAGGGATGAATGGAAATAAAGAAAATACTGGAGGAGTTCAAAAGAGAAATTAAACGATTATACGGTAAGAAACTGAAGAAAGTCATTCTCTATGGTTCATATGCAAGGGGAGATGCCACGAAGGATTCCGATATAGATCTGCTCATCGTTCTTAAAGGAAATATCGTCCCTGGAGAGGAAATTGATAGGATAATAGATATAATCACAGAGATAAATTTAAAGTATGGTGTATTGTTGTCAGTTTATCCTATCTCAGAAAATGACTACTTTACACTTAATAGTCCATTGCTCATAAATGTACGCAAGGAAGGTGTGCTATTATGAAAGAGATATAATCCCTAACCGAAAGGGCGATGAAACATAAGCCGCCATTTATAATGTTGACAAAATGTTCACTCGTTGACAAGCTAAGGATTTAGGTCATTATAAGATGATGGACGAATTGTATAAAGTGCCAAAGATTAAAGATTTACCGCCAGAGGAGAAGCCACGTGAGAAGCTCATAAAGTATGGCCCACAAGCGCTTAAGAATTACGAATTGATGGCGGTAATATTAGGTAGAGGTACAAGGAAAGAGGGTGTACTCGAGATCGCACAACGGATAATATCGCAGTACAGTAACCATGCAGTCTTCGCCGAAGGTGATGTGAAGAAGGTCGAGAAAGTGCTCGGCCTATCACCCGTACAGGCGTGTCAGGTAGTAGCGGTATTTGAACTCGGTAAGCGGTTGTTCGGCAAGCCAACCGATGTGTTCCTCAGGTCACCACAAGAGGTATACGAATACGTACGCGATATGGAGCGCTACAAAAAGGAGCTACTACGTGGGTTGTACCTGGATGTAAGGAACAAACTCATCCGTGACGAGATAATCTCCATCGGTACGCTTGAAGCGAGCCTCGCACATCCACGTGAGATATTCTATCCAGCGGTTGAATCACATGCAGCCTCGATAATACTGGTGCATAACCATCCATCCGGTGACCCGACACCCAGCCAAGACGATGTTAAGCTCACCCAACGCATATTGGAAGTGAGCAGAATGATGGAGATAGAGCTTCTCGATCACATCATTATTGGCAACAATAAATACTACAGTATGCACCAAAATACAGATATATGGGGGCATGGTAGCTGATATAAATCGACCGCAGCGTAGGCCTGGAATGTGGTAAGCCAATCGGCTTTCTAACCATTCCCTCACTTACTGCTATGATACCACCACATTGACAACTTCACATAACAGATAATATAAATGTGATGTACGAACAACCTCCAACAGCAATCCCATACAATCAACCCGTAAAGGATATCCCATTATGATAGCGCTTGCTATAGTGTTGGCTATAGTGCCACGTGCCCTGTTTTTAACAACATCATCCGACGGCAATGGTACATTGCCGTTGGGTGCACATCTGGTGTTGGAGGCGTTTGGTGGCCTTGGTCGCCCTGTAAAGTTTAGTGGCGCTTCAATCCTCTATTTCCCCGATTCACTGCGAAACTATTCGGTTATCGTTGTGCCGACGATTTTCGGTTACCACGATGGCGATCGCCTATATTCATTAACCTACCTGGATACGTTCGCAATGCGTAACCTCACACAATGGGTCAAACAAGGTGGGTTACTCATCGCAAGTGAAAACATCGGCCGTAACACACCCGACGGTACTGATAGAATTATAGACGATGGCAAGCTTACGCGAAACGAATGGCCGTTAGGTTATGCCTTTGGGTTCGATATGGTTGAACGCAGCATACAAGGGATGCGATTAGTGAAGTGTTACAACCATCATCTAGCGTTCTTCAACGCTTATCCAAAAGAATTACGCGAAACGATCACCACCCCAGAATGGATCCTCGTACCTGATACCAATAGCATGTTGGAATCGGTTGAGGTTTTGGCAGAGTGGCGTGCTGAAGCTCTGTGTTACCCCGGGATCACATTCAATCGCTACGGTAAGGGTTACGCGATGTATATCAGTTCGTTTTTACTGCTACATCCGTCGTTCGACGGCGGTTACGGTGATATACCAGCAATCATATCATTTTATAAAGAAATCTATAGGTTCCTCACAGGCGTACCGGATGGGGTTGAACTCGCCATCAACCCATGGCCTGACGGTGCACGTGCTGCACTTGTTGTTACACTCAACGAAACTGGTGCCACCGACGAATATCAACGCACTATCAGCAAATTGCTGGAACTTGTACCAACGGTCACAGTTTTCGTAAAAGGTTCGCTTGCTAAAAAGCAGCTCACCCTTATCAGTAGATCCAACCAGATAGAGCTTGGCAACCATGGCTATTCGTATCCATCTTTTCGAGACCTTCCCTATGGGGATACGAAACGCGAGATCCTCGTCACACATAACCTTTTGGATGCGCCCAACGGATTTCGGTTCCCGCATGCCGAACCCACCCCGTACGGGCTTATGGTCCTGGATGAGCTAAGCTACCTCTACGAATCCTCAATCATAGTAAACCATTTAGAAACCTTCATGGGTGCACTGTTCCCGTACAACTTAGTAGTCTACACACCTGAACGATATGTGAGGACACTTAATTTGCTCGAGATTTCACCGATAACACCTGATTACTCCTTCTACTATAAGCTTGACAAATCCACCACCTACAGGGAGCACGAGCTAAAACAGGATGCAGACGCATTTTATTCCTATCTCAACATGATGTGGCGTATCATCCGTGACGCCCGTGGCGTGATGGTACAGATGGGCTGCCCTCTCTATGAGGGACATTCCGACGTAACACTTGAACCATTGTTGAGGTTTCTACATGAACGCAAACAGGAGCCCGCTATATGGTTTGCTAACCTTTCACAGGTTGGTACCTGGTGGCGAGCGCTCTCAAAGGTTGACGCAGAAATCAAAACCCGTGGCAACATCGTAACAATTAAGCTACACAATCGTAACAACCATACGCTTGACAGGTTCACGTTACGTTTCTACGGGCCCTATCTCAAGACAGCGGTTAAATCTAAGGGGACAAAGCCTGTAACCTTCTGGCGTGACGAGTCTGATGGAAGGTACCTCTACGTAGTTTTTAACCTTAAAAAAGAGGCTGAAATAACTTTTGTACTTAAATAACGAAGGTATGCTGACTTTAATTCTCATACTGGCGAACCTCTTCGCTATATACTTTTTCGGTTACTTTGTGCTCAACATCCTATTTTTTGTGTATTTCCTCGTGGGGTTCACCAGGGAGAAGCTACGTGAAACCCCCTCCAAGATGCCCAAAATCTCGATAATCGTACCTGCTTACAACGAGGAGAAAACGATCTGCGATTCACTTGACTCTTTGGTGCAACTCGATTATCCCGATTTTGAAATAATCGTCGTGAATGATGGTTCCACAGACGATACGCTTGCTATCCTCAACACAAAGCTCGATCTGGTCAGGACCGAAATCACCACCTCCACATCGGAGATTACCACCGCATCCATCCGTAACCTATACCGGTCACGTAAGTTACCAAACATCATAGTGGTTGACAAAGAGAACGGCGGCAAAGCTGATGCCTTAAATGCAGGTATAAATTTTGCCTCCGGTGAATACATAGTTACAATAGACGCCGATACCTTACTTGACCGGCGTAGCTTAAGACGGATTGCAACCGTTTTTGACAACAAAGACGTGCTCGCTACGGGTGGGTTGATCACTGTCGCCAACGATACAGAAGTCAAAAACGGCATCCCCGTTGATGTTCCGATGCCACGTAACCCGCTTGTCATGTTTCAGCTTGTGGAGTACCTCGTCTCGTACTCAGTCGGTAGATGGGCGTTGTCACATTTCAATGTGCTGCTCATACTTTCGGGGGCATTCTCGGCTTTCCGTAAGGATGCATTACTCGCTGTGAAAGGTTTCCTTTCAAGGTATCATCATGGACGTTTCACAGTATGTGAAGATATAGAAATTATACTTCGGTTACATCGATATTTCCGTGAAAGAGGTCATCCCGCCAAGATACAATTTTATCCATTCCCTATTGCATGGACTGAGGTACCCCAAACGATTACGAGCCTCGCCAGGCAACGCAACCGCTGGCATCGTGGGTTAGGTGAATCCCTGCTACTACATAAAACTGTGCTGTTCGATCCGCGCTATGGGAGGTTGGGCTTATTCGCCACACCTTACTATCTGATGTTCGAGTTTTTATCACCGTTTGTGAAGCTTGCCGCTACAATTTTCCTCGTGTGGTTGATGTTACTTGGTAAGCTTGATGTTAGGTTTGCAGTCTACCTATTGATGTTCGTTGCATTACTTGCAGGTACGATTACTGCTACGGTGACGACATTGGTGGAGGCACGCACCAGAACCATCTCAAAAGTTAACCTTGAAGCCATGCGATACAAAGGGTGGCGTGATTGGTTAAAACTGGTAGGGTTTTCATTTCTCAGCCCGTTCATCTACCACCCCCTGATAAATGTTTTCCAGCTCTGGGGTACTTACGATTTTATAAGACGAAAAAGAGGGTGGTACAAATTCAAACGTATAGGGTTTGGGAGGAACCACCATGCATCGTAGAGCTTTAATACTAGTCTTAACAACAGTAATGGTGGCATTACCTATGAGTAGCGAACCTCCCTCCGTGATAGATCAGGTATGGGAGTTAAATTCACAGGGTCGTTTCATAGAGGCTATCAATCTTGCAAAGTCACAACTTACTGGTGACGTTGCACGTGATCACCCCCTTATGCTTGCGATGGCATTTGCATACCGGTATGTGGACAGCTTGGAAGCGGCAGAAGCTATCTACCTGCGATTGCTGGAACTTAACCCCAACGATATCGATGCAAGGCTTGGATTAGCCCTAATCTTATCCTGGCAGGATAGGCTTGAAGAATCAACCCACCACTACCAGCAAGCTCTACGGGTGGATCCCGTAAATATAGATGCGCTCATCGGGTTAGCACGTGTTCTGGGGTGGCGAGGTGCCTACCAGGAGGCGCTCCATTATCTGGGTATAGCTATGCAACAGAACATAGCGAAACCTGAGGTTTACAAAACTATCGGCGATATCTACATGTATGCGGGTGAACTCGATGCTGCATTCAATGCATATCAAATCACTGTTAAGCTTGCCCCCAACAGAGCAAACTATTACGTACAAGCCGGTAAAGTAGCCGAGTGGCTAGGTAACTACAGAGTAGCACAACAACTATACCTGCGGGCACTCGAAATCGACCCTCATAATTCCCAAGCTTATGTAGGGTTACACCGTGTAAGGAGACAGACTGCACTCAATATCAGTATGAAAGTTAACAATTTCGAAGAATACGATCAAGGTTACCGCGGTACCTACAAGAACGGTCGCATCGTCCTACGTAAGGCGTTATCAAAAATCTTATCCGGCGAGATATGGATGGAATTTTCCTCCAACAAGCGGCTCTTCACGCTACGTGGTGATACGTCAAGCTCGGTGCTGACAATTATTTACCCAAAGTTGATATTCACCCCCCACAGGCAGCTACGGCTGGACTTAGGTGTAGGTTACGATTTTGCCAACAACTACGTGGCTGGCTTCATAATCGCAGGCTCGTATTGGACGAATTATTTCACAACACGTGTATCATGGGCACGCGAAATACTTGAACCCACAAAATATATTCTGATTGAAGGCCCCAAATTCAACATCTCAATAAAGCCAACCAACAGGATAGAGTTAAAAGCCGGCTATGGGCAATCCAATATTTATCACAAAGATACAACAAATTTTCGCAAACGGTGGGAGACAAGCCTGAACCTGCAACTACTTCGTAACCCACTTAAATTATCGCTTTCGTATGGGTATAGCTTCCTTTCATATAAGGAATGGTCACCGCATTACTTTTCGCCTGATACTTTTCAAACACATAACATCGGTGTAATGCTGTATAAAGCATTCAACAACCTATATTTCTATACGGAGTACTTCAGGGCGTTCGGGCCAAATGGGTTACAAACCAACTCGGGTTCGCTTGAGATAGGGTACGGTGGCTTCTACTTATCCATAAGTTATTTCCAAACCTCACTGGATTACAGGAATTGGCGGTTAACTACTGGCTATACATTTAGGTGGTACTAACGTATGCGGTACAAAATTTTTGTCATCACAGTACTGGTCGCTGTACTTGGGGTTGTAGTTTATGAACTCGTCAACCTCCAAAGGCGATACCTTACACCTAAAATTGTCAAGGTGAAAGAAGCGGTCGTCGAACGTATTGCTGTACCTACATCACCCATAGAGCTAAGACAAGCAGCAGAGAGGGCAGAAATCCCGTTTGTTGCCGAAGGTGACGTGTTTAAGGTTAAGCTACTCGAGCGCACAGTAAGTGGCGAACCTCGTGTGAGGTACAAGAAGATATTTGTAAAAGCGATCAACCTCGGTCCAGCGTTACCGGGTACCTATCCTGCAGAATTCGCCCCCAGAAGGGAGGATTACCTAAGGTGGTTTCAGCTTATCGCTGATGCTGGGTTTAATGCCATACGTGTATATACCGTGTTTCCACCCGAGTTCTACGAAGCACTCCGTGAATATAATTTTAAGAATGCAAGCCGTCCGCTGTATCTATTGCAAGGTGTATGGGCTACTATTCCGCCGGATAGCAACTATTTTGACGAGGAATACACCGCACAATTTGATTTCAACATCAAAAAAGCAGTAGATGCTGTTCATGGCAAAAGCCCATATTTTGCGGATGTTTCACAGTACACATTGGGTTATATCTTAGGGCGTGAGTGGGAACCATATCTTGTTCATGCCAACGATAAGCTGAACCACGACATAACCTCTTTCGAGGGAACCTTTTTCAGCATCCCACATGGTACACCCACAGAGGTATGGCTTACCCAACGTATGGAGTTCCTGATGGCCTATGAGACCATCACGTATGGGACACAGCGACCGGTTTCGTTTATAAACTGGTTACCTTTGGATCCACTCTACCACAACACAGAGTTTATCGAAAGCCCCCGCGTACGGGAATATGATAACGACCTGGTGAGCGTCGATTTCACCCATATTTATAGAACCCCATGGAACAGAGCAGGTTTCTTCGCCGCATACAATGTATATCCCTACTATCCCGACTTTATTAATCACGAGTATAATGACTACCGGAGCAGGTTTGGCCCCGATAATTTCGCTGGCTACATACATGTGTTGAAAAATATCCACCAAGGTATACCCCTCTTCATAGCTGAGTTTGGTGTACCCTCATCGAGGGGTATCGCCCACTTTAACCCCTATGGGATGCACCATGGTGGTCATACCGAAGAAGAGCAAGGTATGATCGCCTATCGGTTGTTCCAAGACATTTACGACGAAGGTTGTGCCGGCGGTGCATTGTTTGAGTGGCTGGATGAATGGTTCAAATGTAACTGGTTATTCATCGATTTTGAAACCCCCATCACCCGTAATCCATTATGGCATAACGTTTATGATGCAGAACAAGCTTATGGGTTGATGGCATTCGGTGCACAGGTTGTCAAAATAGATGGCGAACCAACCGACTGGCCTAAGCGGCCACTTGCCCAAAAAGCAACCGGCATCATACGATCACTCTATGTGACATATGATCCGGAATATTTCTACGTGCTAGTTGCGGTTAGTCGGCCAATCAATTTCGATAGAGAAAATATGCTCATAGCCATAGACACATACGATGATGAGCTCGGTGATAAGCGGTTACCTTTAGGTGATGGACACTACCTTACGGCTACAAATGGTACCGAATTCATTGTTTTACTCGATACCCCCGAAAGTGCAAAAGTATTGGCTGACACCAGCTATAACATCCTCTGGGGCGATATAACAGGTGCACGTACCTCTATGAGGCCATCCCGTAACATGGATGGTAAGTTTGACGAACCTCAATTCACTGTCCACCGTATGAGGGTTTCGCTTCTGGGTGATACATTTCCACAGAAAAAATTCTACCCAGGCCGGTTAATTTATGGTAAAAGTATCGAAAACTCGCTAGCTGAATGGTACGGGGCTACTCGATACGTTGAGCTGCGATTACCTTGGAACCTACTTAATGTGACGGATCCATCTTCCCATAGAATTCTATTTGATGACCCCTCCACACCCGAACTTGACGTTATCGAAACTCATGGGTTTGCGTTCTCCGTAATCCTTTACAATGATGATGGGGAGCTACTCGATGTCCTACCTGGTATCAAACATGATACCGTGGTTAAATTCACTGGACGTTACCTTTGGGATGGTTGGGAGCAACCACTTTACCGTGAACGCCTAAAAACGAGCTACTACGTGTTAAAGGATAAACTGCCACAGGTTGGGACAGACACCACACGTCGGCATGCTGCTTTGACGCGATTCACCTATCCTAAAGAATTTCAATGTCAAATTGTCCGGTTTCCATTTGGTAAAAAGGGGGCCATTTCAATAAGTTTCGACGGAGGTACGCTTAACCAATTCCAGTATGCGCTACCCATTCTGGAAAGATACGGGTTAAAAGCGACCTTTGGGGTTGTCGGGGCATGGCTCAATGACATGCCCACAATCCACGTATCAGCAGATGGTATCGCCCTCACCCGCATGGGTGTAGATGAGGTAAGAACGTTGAGCCAATACGGGCACGAAATTGCAAGCTTCGAATGGCGACCTGAGTCTATCCTTTATAACTTACCAGAGGATACCATCTATTTCTATCTCATAGAATCAAAGTCCAAACTGGAAGAAGCCATCAAGCATCCGGTTGTCACCCTACAGTTACCGTGTTCCAGGAAGATACCTAAACTGTTGAGTGCCGCCAAACGCAGTAACTTCGCTTGGGTTCGACTGTATGGCGATACTACTAACGAGCCCGATGGGTTCGACCCACTGAGCTTATACAGCTTCGTGATCTACAGCCAATATAAACCTACACCAAAGGATATATGGCAACTCCTAGAGGGTTGTGCTGATAAGTGGATCATATTTGTGTTTCACAATATCTTGCCGGAGGGTTCACCAGAGATGCGATCCATCCTCGCACACGATGTCGATCCTACCCATGTGGTAACACCATGGGAGTTACAGCGTCGTATACGATTATTACGTAATTCAGGCTTCTACATAGGTACGATCGATGAGGTAGCAAGCTACCTCCAAGCGGTTGAACATGCCAAACTCAAAACACGTAAAGTTGGTGACACCTATTTCATCACGGTAGAAACTTCTGACCGGTGGCGCGATATCCCCATTTTCGTGAAAATTAACGGACCCACCGGATTTTTAAGGATAGAGGGTGAAGATGGTGAATTCATCTATGAATTACGGGGTACACCTATCTGGCTCAAGGTTAAACCATATTCCGAACTGGTCATACGTGTACTTAGTGAATAACCCCCGTATTGGAGATGAAGT
>CBFDTI010000040.1:0-11504 GCA_965612795.1 uncultured bacterium
GGGATGCCACCATCACCGAAACCTGCCTACTTACGGGTATGGATAGAGGGTAAAGGTGATGTAGATTCGCTTAATATTAAGCCGGGTGATTGCCTCAACCTCGGTATCTACAACATACGTATGTATCGCGAAAATGGTGATTATAAAATGGTATACTATACACCTGATAAGTGGTACGATACCACACGTATCGTTAATGTACTCGCATGGGATAGTGTGGACAATAAGTTTGTAACCCACTATCTGGGGGAGACTGATCTACCTGCGGATAGGTTTGTGCAGATAAAGCTTACAATGCGACCTGAAGCACTTAAAGAGACTACCGTCACTTTACAGATTGATACATCCTATACTTTGGATACAGTGGCGGTTATCGATACAATAATAAGTGATACATCGTATGTGATAGATACAGTGACGAGTGAGACGACGCTCGTGATACGTGATAGCATCGTATATGATACATTTTACATAGATACAACAGATATGACAGTGGATACGGTGCTCGACACGGTAATAGTATCACATCCGTATACGTTTAGATATCATGGCTATACCTATGATATTTTTGGTGGAGTTTCGTCAGTGGCAGAGGCTGAGCTTGAACTCAACGTTGAGGAAGGTGCATACTATGATTTGTACCTATACTTTGATATCGAAAATTCTGTCGTTAGGATGTTGGACCATTACGAGCTCAACCCAACGGTAGAGGTTAAAGAAATTAAAAGAAGATGAAAGGAGTTAAGATGAGGCCAATCTCTAAGTATAGTATAGGAATTGCTATCATCCTGTTAGCTGTGCTGGGTACTAATTGTCGTAGAGGTAAAATAGGTGAAAAGCATCCCAATAAGCCACCCGAAACTATATTGGCGAACGTGCCACCCGAGAACGATTCGCTCCACTCCTATACCAGAGGTGATTCATTACCTGTATATCTGCCGCTACAGACAATGTCATGGGATGGCGACGATGAAGACGGTTTCGTAGTTAAATACCGATATCGGTATCGTACTGTTCATGTGACAAGGGGAGATACTTACTATTTTCCAGCTCGCGATGCATGGATAGAGACAACAGCTACTCAGGTGGAGATACCGTTTGAGTCATCTGATGCAGATAGGGTGGTCGATGGCGATACTATCGCATCTAACTTACAGATATTTGAGGTTGCTGCCATCGATAATGAAGGTGCAGTAGATCCTACACCTGCAGTGAGAAGGTTCTGGACGTTTGCAAATAAGCTACCTGAAACTTACATCCTTTATCCTGCAGATGGTGATAGCTTCCTTGTGCGTGCAAACACTACACCTACGTGGCAGGGTGTGCTGGTGAGCTGGCAGGGCGAAGATCCTGACGGCGAGGTAAGAGATTACAGGTGGCGTGTGGATAGCTTGGAATGGTCACCATGGACAAGTGATACTTTTGTGTACATAAACCCAGTAGCATTTAGGGAGCCGCTCGATGGTTGGCATGTTATCGAGGTGATGGCACGTGATAATTTGTATAACCAGGATACGGCACCTGCTAAGATACATGTGCGGTTGGTGGAGGTGAAGTTCGATAAACCATTACTTGTGGTGTATGAGGAACAGAGTGCACAACCTGGTAGCGAGCCATCAAATACTGAGGAGTTCTATATACCGTTGTTCGATTCGGTGGTAGGGGCTGGTAACTATGATGTGATCAACTTCCGTACGTATACAGGGAGTTTTATCGATACAGTTGCACACTATAAGGTGATATTCTGGTATCGTGACAGGATGATAAGCAGCCCAAGATACTGGTTCTGGTCCGCAAGTAATGGCGAGATAAAGTCTATCATCAGCCAGTATCTAGACGTTGGTGGTAACCTATGGATAAGTGGCTGGTGCGCTGTGTATAGTGTGGAGGAGGCTGAATTCGATTCGGGTGGATTTGGGTTCGACTATATGCATATAGAAGAAGTTGAGAGGATATTGGAGCCACAATTTATTGGTGGTGAGGGTCATGAAGGTTGTCCAACGGTGATGGTGGATACATCTAGATTACCGGATAGATGGGAGGGTGGTGTCAAAAACGTGTATGGGCTTATAGGTAGGGCGTTTGCTTTGCCATTACTTACATATGTGCCACGAAGTGATACCACATTAGTGGGTAAAGTCGTATGTACTTATTACGATGGTGTCACGTATAAGGTGGTGACAACTACTTTTCCGTTGCTATACCTTTATGAAGAAGATGCGAGGGAATTGGTGAGATATGTTTTAATGAAAATGGACGTTTTGTGAAAGGAGGGCTAATGAGACGCTATATTGCCATTTTAGCTATAATTATGTTAATACTGCCTGTAACATTAGTGGCAGGTGTTTATGGTAAAGTTGTGGGTAGGGTTATCGATAAAAAAACAGGTAAACCACTTGAGGGCGCAAACGTTATACTCATAGGTACAAACTATGGGGCAGCTACTGATAAGGATGGATACTATCATATTCTGAAGGTGTTGCCAGGTTACTACGACATAAAAGTTACGATGATGGGGTATAGGCCAGAGGTTCGTAAAAATATACATGTGGCGATAGATTTGACGACAAGGGTGGATTTCCAGCTTGAACCTACTCCTATTGAGATTGAGCATCCGATTGTAGTTGTAGCTAAGCGGCCTCTGGTTATACCAGATATGACATCGAGTACACGATATGTGACAAAGGAGGATATCGAAAGGATACCAAATATTGAGACATTTAGGCGTGTGGTGGAGCTACAACCTGGTGCAGTCGGTGGGCACATTCGTGGCGGTCGCAGTGAAGAGGTACTTTATACCATGGATGGCTTACCTATACGTAACCCCATATATGGTGGTACGGCAGCTTTCGACCTCACCGTTGTATCAGTAAAGGAGATGGAGGTTTTAACTGGTGGGTTCAATGCGGAATATGGTGAAGCGCAATCCGGTGTTGTAAACATTGTAACCAGAGAGGGGGGTACAAAGCCATCGATCGAACTTGAGTATAAGACTGATAGGATCTTACCGCGGATACATCCGGAGTTTCCAAGTCCATTAGCTGCTGAATATACGAATAAATATTCGGAGAACATGGATTACCTGGCGTTTGCAATAGGTGGCCCTATGTTTGGGAATAAGGATTTACGATACTTTGTATCAGGTAGCGGTAGGTTACGCGATGGCCCGTATGTAGATAAGAGGAAACGTGAGAAACGTGTGGAGATATTACCTGGATGGAAGATATACGAGAGGCAGTACAATCACTTTAACTTCAACACTAAACTTACGTATGAGGTTTCACCTAACCTCAAATTCAATCTTGGGTTTAGGCGTTCATGGGGGTACTGGTATTGGTTTGATTGGGCATGGGTGTTTCTGGCTGATTCCATGGAGAAGTGTCAAGATGACAACTATCACATAACGTTTAACCTCATACATACCTTATCGCCTAAAACATTCTATACGTTAAGGGTGGGTTGGCTCAAAACATATTATCACCAGAAGTTTAGGTTACCGCCAGAATATTATCATTGGGAGTATGATACAACAGAATGGGTGTACGATACGCTTGGTATAAACATACGTAATGTGGTGATGCCTGAGACAAGCTATGTAGAGACACTGCTTATACTGGATAGCATACCGAAGGTCGATAGCCAGTATGTGGGTGAGCCATGGGGTTGGGATATGAATGGTGACGGGTTTGTCGATACAGGTGCACAGTCACGGTACCGTGAGGATCATACTTTAACACTTACGGTGAAATGGGATCTATCGTCTCAGGTACATAGGAATCACTTTTTGAAGACGGGGGTTGAGTATAGCTACTATGATGTGAGCTTTGTTGATTTACAATATACAACGCCGTTCTATTATGCTGGACGTGATGTGCCAGGGCCATACCCTGAGTATGGGTTATATAGGTGGGTGTTTACTGGATACCCCAAGAAAGCGGCTGCTTATGTGCAGGATAAGATGGAGTTTGAAGGGCTGGTCATCAATGCAGGTGTGAGGGTGGATTATTTCGATCCCGGTCCTACAGTTGACGATACTGCATGGATAAACCAGTGGGAGCGTATTACGGATCTTGAACTTGAGAAGATCGAACATCACAGGTTCATAATAAGCCCGAGGTTGGGTGTGTCTTTCCCCATTAGTGAACGTACTTCGCTGTACTTTGCGTATGGGCATTTCAATCAGATGCCGCAGCTGCAGTTCCTGTACAGGGATCCGTTCACAGGTACATGGGTGGGTAACCCCAACCTTAAGCCACAACGTACGGTTGCATATGAGTTTGGGGTGGCACACCAGTTTGCGCGTGACATAGCAGTGTATGTTAAGCTTTACAATAAGGATATGTTTGACTACCCGGGTCAGATACAGACTGGTACACCTCCGGTATGGGTGTGGGTGAACAAAGGTTATGCGAGGGCAAGGGGTTTTGAGTTCCAGATTAAAAAGCGATTTACAAGATATTGGGCGGGTGAATTCGTGTATACCTACCAATGGGCAACCGGCTATGCATCGAGTGCGTTCATGGAATGTTACCGTATATGGGGAGGTGGTACCATACCTGTACGTGAGCATTTCCTTGATTGGGATAGAAGGCATTCGTTCATACTGAATCTATCTACATGGGTAGATAAAGGTGAACGTTGGGTGTTGCCGTTCGATCGATGGGGTATCAATATATTAGCGCAACTGTATTCTGGGTTACCGTATACACCGGCAGGTGTTAATCCATCGATTGCTGAGAATACGGGTAGGTTGCCATGGATATCTTACATTGATGTGACAATCAGGAAGGAGTTCAATATCGGTCGTATGGTGGTGGAGCTCTACAGCAATATCATGAATCTACTGGATCAACGTAATGCAGTGGATAGATATAAGATAAACGGGTGGACGGGTAGACCGTATCGATATGGTGATGCTGATGGTAGGGCACATACGATATGGTCGTGGCGTAGTATGTTGAGAATGATGGAACCCAATGCATATAGTGGACCACGGATAGTTAATTTAGGGGTTAGGATAAAGCTATAGGGGGGAAGATGCGATACATGATGGTGGTAATGTTGGTGTCCATGCTTGTCTATGGTGTAGCGGCACAACAGGTAGAGGATTATCCCATACAATGGAAGTATCAATCGACAGGTAAGATGCGTGTGATCATATCAAACATGGGTATATATGGAGCGTTCTATGGTGGTGTGGGGTGGCCAAATTTTCATTGGGAATATCCAATAGGGTCGGGTGCTGAGCATATGGATGCATTCTCTATATGGGTAGGCGGTATCAAACCCACAGGTGATACCATAGTTATAGGTGGATGGCTTGGTTACTATCCGTGGCATGAGCTGTGGCCATCGACAGATGATAGGGATACGATATGGGAATCGAGTATCGTGGAGCTTGACGAGTTACATGGCGTATATATGAGGGATGACGATGGTGATGGTTTAGTAGATGAAGAGTGGTTCAATGGCTGGGATGATGATGGTGATGGGTTGATCGATGAAGATTACGCTACGTTGTCGGATCATGACTTTACGATGGTGATGTACGACTATAGTTGTCCCATATATAGCTGGCCACCATACCTTTACATAAAGCTGGTACAGACTACACATGCATGGACGTCGTCGATGATGGATGATATGATACTGTTTCGATACTGGATCATCAATCAGGATACGCTACCGATATATAATGTATTTCTCGGCTATATGATACATCCGGCAGTTGGTTATCCGGAGCTTGCGGAGGGTAATTGGGGCTGGGTTACATCTGACGATTATGTGAGGTATGATCCGAAGCGTAAGCTGGTGATATGTTTTGATGCACCTGAGGGCAGGGATGGTACAGTTACTGAGGTGGTTGCAGTGGGTTTCTTTGATGCACCTGGTCAGGATACCACAGGGGTTTATCAATCATTTCATTATTTCCCTAACTGGGATAACTATCCAGAACATGATAATGAAGCTTATAAATTTATGACCGATGGTATAATAGCGGGGGCGAGCTTCCCGGACGGGCTTATAGGTATGGATGTTGCTGAAGCTGCTGACCTGTCAGTGATCAATGGTTGGGGGCCATTTGGTAGGCGGATAAACGATACGCTACGTGCGTTGATGCCAGGTGATACATTGAAGATAGCGGGTGGGTTGTTTGGTGGTGAAGATGTTGATGCATTACGTGCATATTATGATTTTGGGGTTAAGACATATCGGAGGAACTATCAGTTTCCACCACCACCGCCACCACCTGAGTTTAGGGTGAGGGTTGAAGGTAATAAGGTAATACTCGACTGGAAACCGATAGAAGGTGGACGCAACCCAGAGGAGTTTATC
Source organism: uncultured bacterium (assembly GCA_965612795.1). Lineage (GTDB taxonomy): Bacteria > Hydrothermota > UBA3073 > NMUJ01 > NMUJ01 > NMUJ01. The sequence goes on from CBFDTI010000040.1 coordinate 6,337, forward strand.
GATACGTTACGTGAGGATGGTCACTACAAAGATTTTGAGGGCTATCGTGTGTATAGGGGGACGAATAAGGCGGGTCCGTTTCAGATGCTGGCAGAGTTTGACAAAAAGGGGGTGGAGATAGATACGATAGTGTTACCTGATACAGTGATTATAGATACGGTGGATCACCAAATATTTGGGTCAAACACTGGTATAAGTTATACGTTTGTGGATTCGGGGCTTATCATAGGGGTTACGTACTACTACGTTGTGACAGCGTATGATCTACCCGACCCTATACATGATATGCCATCACAGGAGTCGGCACTCACACCATACGTTAAGGAAGTGCAGCCAGGGCCACCACCTGTTACGGATTTTGAGACTGATAAACCGTTTGTGGTGCCTAACCCATATTTTGGTAACGTTGACTATACTACGATGACGAGCCCACCATGGGAGGTACCACGGTATCCAGCTATAGGATGGACAGAAGAGGATAGAAAGATAATGTTTGCTAACATACCAGCACGCTGTGTTATAAGGATATATAGTTTGGCGGGTGATCTGGTCAAAACCATAAGGCATGAGGACGAAAGTAAGGGGTTTGCATTCTGGGACCTACTAAGTGAACAGCATCAGGCGATTGCCAGCGGTATATACATATACTCTGTGGAGAACTTGGATACAGGTGATATATACGTAGGTAAATTTGTTGTGATCAAATAGGGGGTTATATGCGTAGATTTATATGGTTGTTGGTTGTACCTACGATAATCTGGGCCCAGTATAAGCGACATGGCAGTACTGCGGAACAGTTCCTACGGATAGGTATAGATGCACGTGCATTGGGTATGGGTGAAGCTGTAGTTGCAGCAGTTGAAGACGTAAGTGCGGTATTCTATAATCCTGGTGCATTGGGTAGGTTAGAAAGTAAGTGGATAGTCCTCACACATACAAACTGGGTGGCACCCGGTATCTACTACGATTTTGGCGCTATAGCGTTACCGTATGCGCGGGTGGGTACATTTACGTTGTTCTTTGGTAGCTTATATACGGATGCTATGAAGGTGCGCGATCCATTACATCCATATGGTACGGGTGAGGAATTCTACGTCGGTAAATACGTGGCAGGTATCGGTTATTCACGTAAGTTGACAGATCGGGCGAGCATGGGTGTGAACCTTAAGCTCGTCAATTCATACCTTATGGATTACTCGGTAACAACGTGGGCGGTGGATGTAGGTACGTATTTCCTTACAGGATGGCATGATGTGGTATTGGGTGTCACGATACAGAATTTTGGTGGCCAAGTGACGTATATTACGGAGCAGTACCCGATACCTACGATGTACAATATTGGGGTAGCGATGCCGTTTTGGCAAAATAAAGGGTTGTTAGGTGTGTCATTGGTTAAACCACCAGATGGACCTGAGAAGCTACATACAGGGGTTGAGATAAAGGTACATCCTATGCTTACGATTAGGATGGGTTACAAGCTGTTTTATGATAGTGAAGACTATTCTGCGGGGTTGGGTTTCCACATTGGGAAGCTTAGCTTAGATTATGCGTATTCACATTTCAAATATTTGAACCCTGAGCATAGGGTGACAGTGAAACTAAACTGGTAATTACACGGTTTGTAAATGCTGAAGTATACCGAGGCTGAGCGAGTTGAGTTTAGTTTCCTCGTCGTCTGCACGTGATAGCATTACACAGGGTTTGGTTGTACCAATTATCAAGCCGCCAACTTTGGCACCACCGAGATAGAGCAACCCCTTAGCTAAGATATTGCCGGTGGCAACATCGGGTACAACCAGTATGTCAGCATCCCCTATGAAGTCGTTTAATATGCCTTTCTTTTCGCCGGCTTCTTTTGATACAGCTAAGTCGAGTGCGAGTGGACCTTCGACTTCGGCGGGCGCGAACTCACCATGTTCACCCATAACTGCGAGCTCAGCAGCTTCTAAGGTTTCTGGCATTTTGGGGTTGATGGTCTCAACAGCTGCAAGTACGGCTACCTTGGGGTGCTCTACACCTAATACATTATGTACAAATGAGACGGCGTTTTTGATAATCTGTACCTTATCTTCGAAGCTGGGCTTGATCACCATACCACCATCTGTTATTGCAAGTAACTTGTGGTAGTAAGGGCACTCGAGTATCGCTATATGTGACAGGAGAGGGGCTCCCTTGATACCGTGTTCTTTGTCAAGTACGGACTTAAGGAATACCGATGTGGGTAGCTTGCCTTTCATTAACATATCAGCATCACCATTACGTACGAGTGAGGCTGCCTTAAGTGATGCCTCTACCGCAGTATGGGCAGGGATAACCTTGTAACCATCGGGCAACTGTGATGGATCGCCTACTAATATCGGGATGACATATTCATGGACCAGAGCAATGCTGTCGAGGCTGGTACGGTCAGGTACAGGTATTGCCACCTTTATTTGTGGGGCTCTATCTTTTATGAATTCCCACACATCGTTGAAGCTCGTTATCATACTACTGATACCTCCCTTTGGATGGTACCCTCTTCAAACCTCCTGTAGCTGAATGCATCGATGAACTCGTTACGCTTACCATCGGTTATGTAATCTGCGAGCAGCTTCGAACTTATAGGGCCGAGCATAAACCCGTGACCACTGAACCCCACTATCTGATAGTAACCATCAACACCGTTCATATCGCCCATTATGTGTTGTGAATCGGGTGACATGAGATATAAGCCAGCCCATTGGCGGATGATACGTACATCTTTGAGTATAGGCATAGCTTTGGCAAGTTTGTGGCTGAACTCTATGAGAAAGTGTAAACTGGACCGATGGTTGATACCGGGTGGTTCATCGGGGTTACCCATACCGCCGACTATACCGCCGTTATGTTCTTGACGAAAGTAATAGCCGCCATCGAACGATATTATGAGTGGGTCAAAGAAGTGTTCAACCGGCTCGGTCACCAGTATCTCGTGTCGGTAGGGGGTGGTGGGTAACTCGATACCTACCATCTTAGCGATCACATTTGCCCATCCGCCAGCAGCATTGATCAAAATCGGTGTAACTACAGTATCATGAGGTGTTGATATTTCGTAACATGTGCCTTTACGGTTTATGGATTGTACCTCACAGTATTCCCATAGTTCGGTACCTAATGTTTGGGCTGCTTTCGCATATGCGAAGACGGTTTTGAATGGATTAGCATGGCCATCTGTGGGGCAATAGGTTGCGAGTATAACACCGTCGGGGTTAAACTGTGGTACTATAGACTTTATCTCAGCGGGTTTGAGTAGTTCAACTTCCAGCCCCAGCTTACGCTGTAACTCAACATTCTTACGTGCTTGTTGGGCAAATTCCTCGGTATAGACTGGTATCAGGTAGCCACCTGAATGCCACTCGATATCATAACCGAGTTCGTCCGATAGGTTGGCGAATATTTCACGTCCTAACATGGCAAGTTTGATGTTAATCTCTGTCGACCATTGTTGACGTACTCCGCCACCACATCTGCCGGTGGCACCACTACCTAAATAGTTACGCTCGATGAGTAACACATTACGCATACCGTTACGTGCTAAATAATAGAGGAGTGATACACCTACGATACCGCCACCAATGATAACGGCATCCTTTGTTGTCATCGATAAAATAATAAGGTAAGCCATGTAATGTCAATTGACAGCACAACAGGTAAAGTTATAATCGAATTCTATATCGATGATACGTGCGATAATATTCGATATGGACGGTACATTGGTGCATTATCCTGAACCACCTTTTTACAGTAGCTGGGATGCGTTGGGTAGGGTGTTGGGTGACGATCGTTGGTATAAGGTACGTGATAAGTATCTCAAACGCATGGAGCACGAGAAGTGTGAAGAAGTTTACAACGCATGGTTCTACGAACAGGTATCGTTACTTAAGGGGCTATCCGTTGATAAGGCGATCTCTGCATTGCTACCACCACCGTATACGAAGGGGGTGAAGGAATTCTGTAAGTCGTTACCAGAAGATGTAATTACGGGGATATTGACCACGGGGTTGGGGTTGGTTGCAGATTATATAAGCGAAGAGCTGGGGTTTAATTTCTACGTGGCGAACGAGCTTGAGGTTAAAGATGGCAAATTTACCGGTAAGGGATACGTGAGGTTGGGGTTATTCGATAAGTTGAGTGTATTAATGGCGCTGCTACAGAAATATCATATAGCGCCAGAAGAGACGTGTTTTGTGGGAGATAATACAAATGATTTGCCAATTTTTGATCTGGTAGGCTTACCGGTGGGGTTTAACCCTAAATCACCGGCAGTAACCAATAAAATAAAAGAACGTAAAGGTGTTATAATACATCACTGGTACGAGTTACGCGAGTTTGTATTTCCTAAGTGAAGGGACGGGGGTGAAGTTTATTATCCACCCCCGTTAAGGGCTACTCGCTGGACTTGATGTTAGGTGATAGGTGCGTCGGTTGATGATAGTGTTTCGTAACTGTGATTTCTTTACCAAGTATGAATTTTACAATCCGTGGCAATAATAATCCAACGGTTTGTTCTGGTAACCTTTCGTAACAATATTCGAGTGGTTGCCCAGTTACTAAAACCCAACCTAACCCATACGAATATAACACAAGGGTTGGTTTCTGTGTCTGTACCCCATACGTGAATATTTGTGCACCTTCTGGTAAGTTAGAGAAGGTTTCGTGGCTCGCATATGTACCATAAAGTGTGTCGGGTAGACCTTGCAATAACTCGTAATCTGGGTTTGCAAGGTAGTTGTAATAATCGTACACATATACAGGGTCTACAGTTACACCACCTGGAAATGTTATACCAGCATCAAGTATGGAACCGCTATTCCAGCCATGGTCACAGGCTTCCCAGAACATTATACCACCAGCTAACACGAAGTCGTTAAATTTTTGTTGGTTAGCAGCATATGCGTTGTAGAAGGATTGGGGTTGATCGTTCGCGATGATGACGAGATCCCTACCAGGTGTGAGGGTGACGGTATCGAAAGCTGCGGAGCCCAATATCTCATATTCGTCTTCACCTGTACCTGGTGTGAACCCCTCTCTTGCAAGCATACTATCCATAGCGTATGAGTCCCATGGTAAGGCGTCACGAAATAGTTTGATGTGGTTCGCAGCCCCCTGTGCGGCAGGGTTAAGCTGTATGTTTAGGGTAAACTCTCCTG
>CBFDTI010000041.1:0-11370 GCA_965612795.1 uncultured bacterium
AGTGTGAATGTATCGATGATCTCATCCTGTTCACGTGGATGCCGTATACCTATTTTCCAGCTACCGATTACACCTATTTCGCCACCACCGTTCACCAATGCTTTCCTTACCCCCATATCTTTAAGCACTTTGATGGCGGACTCAACTGCATAACCCTTAGCAAGACCGCCTAAATCTATACCGTAGCCTTCGGGTATTACCAAAGTGTCGTGACGAAACTCTATCTTCCTGTAATCCACCTTTTGCAATGCAGCCAAGATTTCGCTCTCTGTTGGTACATATCTATCATGGAAGAAATGCCAACACTTCATCACCGGATATATTGTGACATCGAACGCACCACCGCTCAGATTACCTATTTTGATACCAACTTCCAGCATCTCCTTCAGTTCCCTCGAAACCTGCACCCGGTGGCCACTGTTTATTTTTGCGAGCTCACCGTTGCCGAACACATTAGCTATTGAGTCGATGTGTGAGATCACGGCAAAAACTCTGTTAAATGCACGTTTTGGATACACATGTGATACAATTTTAACTTCCCATAAGGTGTCCATATAAAATGCGGAACGTTCAAATTCTTTCGCCCTCACGAAGTATAGGAGGATTAAGATTGCTACGAATAGCCCACTATATATGTAGCGACGCATAAAGCTTACGTTTACCTTCAACGATCTTTTTGCCAAACTTACCTGCACGAAACTCCTGTAGCTCTTTCTGTGTGGTTTCAACTAACTTCTGTGCATATTTATTCTCTTTTATGCTATTGGCTGCATCTGCAGCCGCTATTTTACCTTCAAGTAATGCAGAGACAGCCTCTTCGACACCAGCAGCATCACCTGCCACGTATAACCCAGATACCGAGGTCTCGAGGTTTGGCTTGTGCCAGGGTAACCACCCACCCAACTCCGGTATATATACGATTTTGGCACCCGCCTGTGCTGCCAGTTCGTATGAAGGCGCTAACCCAACCGCCAGGCACACAAAATCCACATTTAATTCTTTCTCGCTACCTGAGATGGGTTCCCAATGTGCATCTAATTTAGTGATCACCGCTGCCTCCACCTTATTGTTACCTATTGCTGCTTTGATCGTATGTCGCAAAAGTATCGGTATGCCTAACCGCTTCACTTTAGCTGCATGTACTTCATAGCCACCTATGTGATCCATCGCCTCCAGTATGGCAACCACTTCTACACCTGCTTGCATTAACTGATAGCTCACAATCAACCCTATATTACCTGCTCCCACCATAAGTGCACGCTTACCAGGTAATACACCATAGACATTAACTAACGTCTGTACTGCACCTGCGCCATACACACCAGGTAGATCATTATTTACAAACGATAGCATGTTCTCGCGTGCACCTGTTGCTATGATTATCTTTTTGGGATGCACAACGCGCAAATCTTCCTCACTGGCTATAGCTACACCATCTTCGTATATACCGATGACGGTACTTTCTAAGTACTTGGTGATACCGAGTTTGTTTACCCTATCCTCGAGTATTTCTGCGATATCGATCCCACGTATACCACAGTAGTTGCTTTCGGAGCCAAAAAACTTATGTGTCTGCTTGATAAGCTGGCCACCTAACCTGGGGTTCTCATCTACGATGATCACGGAATGATCGAGTTCCGCCGCAGTGATGGCTGCGCTCAAACCAGCCGGCCCGCCACCTATCACAAGTACATCAATTTCCATCGAGTACACCTTTACCTTTCTGACGTCTAATCCTCATGCCATCACGTACACGTACCATACACGCCATCTGATTGGGTTTACCATCTATTTCCATCAAACATGACGAACATTTACCTATCGCACAGAATAATCCACGTGCACGTTTATGCCGTGGACTATATCTGAATACATAAATGCCAGCTGCTATCAACGCAGCTGCTACGGATTCACCCTCGTACGCCTCAATAGGCTTACCCTCAAAATATATTGTGACCTTTTTGCCACGCTTAAACTTAATTATGGGGTGTTCCGTTATTCGCATCTTCTATACCTAGCATTTTCTTGATATTCTCGTAATGTGTACCTTTCCAGTAATAGCGGCCGCAACCTGGGCAGTAAGCAAACTCGTCATGTACTTCATAAACATGGTATGGTACCTTACCACGTACTTCCGTCTTGGATACCTCAACTAACTCCGTGTTGCAGATTGAACACCTGGTGAATGGATTAATATCAAGTGGAAACGCTTTTTTGACTTCCTCAAGCTGTTCACGCCAATCCTGGCTCTTGATAACGAATATGGATGGATGGTGTGGCAGCTTATGGCTACGTGTAAGGATGACACGCCCCTCTTCTAGCGCCATTTTGAGCATACCATTACGGTCAGTTGGTTTTACATATATCACGTCCTGGCCCAATAATCGTAACACTCTCGCAAGCTTACCCAACATAAAATCTGCAATGAATCGCATCACGGTATACGTTCCCTACCATCCATATATGGACGTAACACTTCTGGTATTGTAAGGCTACCATCTGCATTTTGATAAGTTTCAAGTATCGCTATAAACGTACGTGGGGTGGCTACCCCCGATGCATTCAATGTATGTACATAGTCTGTACGATGTTTGGTACGAAACTTAATCTTAGCACGTCGTGCTTGAAATGCTTCACAGTTGCTGACAGATGAAACTTCCAACCACTCCTTGGATACTGGTGCCCATACCTCTATGTCATAGGTTTTTGCAGCCGCAAACCCCAATTCATATATGGGTAGGAGTACCACACGATATCTAAGGCCGAGCGACTTGATAACCTCTTCCGCCTCGTTGAGCAGAAACTCAAGTTCCTGATAGGAACGTTCGGGATGTGCGAACGAGAATAGCTCTACTTTGTTGAATTGATGTACACGTTTGAGCCCACGCGTGCCCTTGCCGTAACTGCCGGCCTCACGTCGGAAACATGCAGTATACGCCACATAACGTAGGGGGAGCTTCTCCTCTGGTAGTATCTCTTCACGATGCAGATTGGCTACTGTTACCTCAGCGGTGGGATTGAGGAAGAAATCTTCGCGCTCAATATGATACATATCATCTTCGAGTTTCGGCAACTGTCCCGTACCTATCATGCTCTGACGGTTGGCTACAAACGGCGTGAATACTTCCTTAAAGCCACGCTTAACGTGGAAATCCAACATGTAATTTAAGAGTGCACGTTCGAGCCTCGCACCCCACCCTACGTACAATGGGAAGTTAGAGCCTGCAACTTTGGCACCTCTAACGAAATCGACCATACCCAACTGTTCAGCAAACGTGAAATGATCTAATCCCTCAAATTTGTGTTCACGAAACCCGCCCACCTCACGCAGTGTCTTAGGTTCATCTAAAGGTACTGATGCATGTACCGTATTGGGTATCCACAACAATAGTTGCATAAATTCAGCTTCTATCGAGCGTAGCTGTTGCTCCAGCTTATCTATTTCATCTGATAGCTGACGAGCTGCTTCAATAAGCTTTGGGTCGTCCCTACCTTCACGTTTGAGCTTACCTATTTCACGTGTGAGTTGGTTCAACTCGGCTCGCTTTGTGTCACACTCTCTTACAAGTTGGCGACGCTGATTGTCTAGCTCCTTTAATTTGTCGATATCGACGGATTCGCCCCGTAATTCAACAATATGCTTAACTTTATCCCAATTCGTACGTAGATACTTTAAATCGAGCATCTCTTAAAAATAAAAGCATTAGAAACAGGTCAATCTATACAGTTACGTTCACTTGACATCTACATTTAGATGGTAATTTTTAATTTGACAAGCCATAATGTAATCTGGCAGGGTGGAGCAGCGGAAGCTCGCCGGGCTCATAACCCGGAGGTCGGTGGTTCGAATCCACCCCCTGCCCAGCCGATCACGAACAGGAGGGAGGCACCATGTTAAGGTCTAAGTTTATAGTTCTCATCTTTTTAATAATTCCCACCCTCCTCTTTGCTGGTGTTTATGGTAAAATTGCCGGTAGAGTAGTAGACAAGGAGACAGGTAAGCCGCTGGAAAACGTCAACGTGTACATACCCGGTACCGCTTATGGAGCGGCTACGGATAAACATGGTGAATATTTCATATTGAAAGTACCACCGGGTGAATACACTGTACGTGCCGAACGGATAGGTTATCGTCCAGTGGATGTTAAAGGTATAATTGTAAGGACGGACCTCACCACGCGGGTAGATTTTGCACTCGAACCGACAGCCATTGAAGTACCCGGTATAACAGTGATAGCTGAACGTCCGCTTATACAACCAGATGTCACCGCCTCTGTACGATACGCATCACGAAAGGAGATTACCACAACACCGAAGGTGGAATCGTTCGAAGACGTTGTCGCTTTGCAACCGGGTGCTGTAGGTAGAGGTAGGGCTATCCATATAAGAGGCGGTAGGAGTGGCGAGATCCTGTATATGGTAGACGGTATTCCTATAAGGCATCCCATATATGGTGGTACGGCGGCGTTCGATCTGGACGTAATATCCATACAGGAGATTGAAATGCTCACGGGTGGGTTCAATGCCGAATATGGGCAAGCACAATCCGCAGTGGTTAACATAGTGACACGTGAGGGTGGGCCCAAGCTGTCAGGTGAGCTGATATACAAAAGCGATAACCTTGCACCTCAACGGTATTCGTTCAACACAGACTATGGAGCTGTATCATTTGGTGGTCCCCTACCAGTACTTGATCGTATTGTACCGGGTGATCTCAGATTCTTTATCTCAAGTAATTTTAAGCTCACCGATACGTATTACAATAATCATCGTACAAGAGAGAAAATCGAAATATTACCCGGTATATTCGAGATCACCGAACGTCAGGAGAATAAGGCTGCCTTAAACCTCAAACTTACATATCAACCTACCAAGGCATACAAATTTGCCTTTGGATATAGGAGAGCGAGTGAACGTTGGAGTAGGTTCGATTGGTATTGGAAGAATATGCCAGATTCATTACCCATAAGTCATAGGTTTAATGAGCATGCCACTTTTTCGTTCATCCATACGGTGTCGCCTAAGACATTCTACACATTACATCTGGGTTACTTGAAGACACGTTACTACTCGTGGTTACACACACCGCCTGAATTTTGGCATATGGAGATAACCCCTGAAGGTGATACAATCTACAGATCAACCCCATGGGGTTGGGATACTGATGGTGATGGATTTTGTGACTTAGGTGCCGATTCACGATACAGGGACGATACTTCTTACGTATATACGTTGAAGTATGACATCACGTCACAGATACATCGGCGACACTTGGTAAAATCCGGTATAGAGATCAACTACCACGATGTGAATTTCATCGATATCCAGTACCCTGGCTCCTTCCGTTACCCTGGTCGTGACACCGTACCAGGACCGTATCCAGAGTATGGGCTATACCGATGGTGTTTCGAGGGCTATCCCATCAAGGGGGCTGCCTACATACAGGATAAGATGGAATTTGAAGGCCTTATAGTAAATGTGGGGTTAAGGGTTGACTATTTCACACCGGGTGAAACCGTAACCCAGCCCGATTATCTGAGACAATGGCAGGCCATCACCCAGCTACCGCTTGAAGTCAAACGTCACAGGTTACAGATAAGTCCACGGCTGGGTATATCACACCCTATAAGTGACAAAACCGTCATATACTTTGCTTATGGGCATTTCAGCCAGATACCTGAGTTACAGTTCTTCTATCGTGACCCCTGGACCGGTACATGGGTAGGTAACCCTAACCTAAAGCCTGAAGTTACAGTAGCTTATGAAGTTGGTATCTCACACAAGATAATGAGAGATATGGCTGTGGATTTCAAACTGTTCATGAAGGATATATCCGATTATGTAGGACTCGTGAAAACGGGCGAACCTCCGGTATGGGTATGGATTAATAAAGGTTACGGGCGCGCAAAGGGACTTGAGATACATCTACGTAAACGATACTCGAGGTTCACCTCAGGTAGTATAGCGTATACCTTACAATGGGCTAATGGTTATGCATCAAGTGCATTCATGGAATGCTATAGGGTGTGGAGTGGTATGACCCTACCGATACGTGAACGGCCACTGGATTGGGACCAACGTCACTCAATCGTTATGATAGCCAATGTTGAGGTTCCAAAAGGTAAACATCCAGTGTTATTTGGTAAGAAGTTGCCGGATGATTGGTTAATAAGCATACTCTGGAGGTTTGGCTCGGGTCTACCTTATACACCTGGTGGTAAAGATCCGCAGATATACGAAAATACTGCACATGCACCGTATACGAGTACGGTCGATCTTAAAATGGAGAAAGGACTTAATATTGGCAACCTCGATATAGTACTTTTCACGGAGATATCGAATCTACTTGACAATCAGAATGTAACCCATTTATGGTGCGGGTTCAACACATGGACGGGTGAACCTTACAAATATGGGGATGCTAATGAAGCATATCGTCAAATCTATAGCTGGAAACAGATATACGCCATGAGGAACCCATATGTATTCGATCCTGGCAGACAGATTGAGTTGGGCATTAGAATAAAATGGTAAGGAGGTATTATGCTCATACCCTTTTTAATTTTTATGTTGGGTGTTGAGCCTCCAGCTATAGATTGGAAGAAACACGATGTGGGCCTTATACGGTTGAAGATATCGAACCTTGGTACAATGGGTAAACATCAAGCCGAAGTTTATGGCCAGGGGCGTCCACATTGTGAGTATCCGCCTGAAAGTAGCGAAGAACACATATGTGGTGCAGGCCTATGGATAGGTGCTAAGGTTGATGACCAGCCCCGTGTAACACAAGCGTTTCATGATTGGGCAGAAGGTGGATCGGATATGTTCGAATTCTATCCTACAAATGATCCGAACGATACTCTATGGGTGGCAAGCATAAACGATCTGGATACACTACATGGTGTACGGGGTGTGGACGATGATGGCGATGGTAAGGTGGATGAGGAGTTCCTCGATGGCCGTGATAATGATAATGATGGCCTCATTGATGAAGATTATGCTACATATTCGGAGCAGGATTTCACCTGTCACTACTGTGATGACTATTGGACTGATATTGTTGCACATAAGCCGTTACATCTTGAGGTTATACAACGTAGCTGGGCGTGGGGTTACCCTCCCTATGATGAATTTGTATTTGTAGACTACCAGGTGGTTAATAAGAATGAAGAGCCGTATCCTGAGCTCTATCTTGGATTTTGGTTCGATTTTAACGTAGGTATATACCCTACTTGGGGATGGTGGGATGGCGACTACTCGTGGTTTGATGAAGATTTACTTGTATCTGAAAGTGATACAATCACAACGTATACGATGTATGCGTTTAGCCTGCCAGATCCATCCGGTACCCCTGTAGGTGCAGTTGCTGTATCGATACTTAAATATCCGAAAGAGCCTGGGTTACGGGCGTATCGTTGGTACATGGACTGCGGTGAACCTTATAACGATAGCATAAGGTACGAGCATCTTTCACAACCTATAATAATGGAGAGCCAAGGTCCAGACCAGGCGAGTGGCGGTTCGGGTAACCTTATCTCGTTTGGCCCCTACTACTTTGCACCCGGTGATACATTGCGACTTACGATAGTGGTTGTTTGTGGTATGGGGCCAGAGGGTGTAGAAAAGAATGTTGAAACAGCACATGAGTTTTATGCGAATGATTTTCATGGACCTGCGCCTCCACCGTCGCCTCCATTGGAAGTATATCCGGATGAACATAAGGTCAGGCTATGCTGGAAGTGGGAGCCCGGTGATCCGGGTACCAATCCCGAAGAGTTCTATGACCCCTACCGGATGGACGGTATAGAATATCCGTTTGCTGGATATAGGATCTATAAAAGTACCAGCGGTATAAATGGGCCATGGACACTGATGGCTGATTACGATAAGAAGGGCGACGGGTTTGGTCGTGAAACCGGTCTACAATACGAATATGTAGATAGTGGGTTAGTAAATGGTATACCTTACTGGTATTGTGTCACCTCGTATGCGATATCACATGAAGGTGTGTGGCTGGAGAGTGCGAAGTTTGCCAACGTGCAGAAAGTTGTACCAGGTTCGCCACCTAAGAAGCTGGGGCGAGTAGCGGTGGTACCCAACCCATATCTCGGTAATGTCGATTATACAAGTCCATTGCCATGGGAAACGCCACGTGAGGCTGGTAGACAGTGGTCGGAAGCTGATAGGCGTGTGCAATTTATAAATCTACCAGCTCACTGTACGATAAGGATTTATACATTAAGTGGCGATCTCGTAGATGTTATCGAGCATAACGATCCTAATAAAGGTTATGAAGATTGGTACCTCGTGTCACGTGCAAATCAGGCGATAATGACTGAAATCTACATATTCTCGGTGGAAGACCACGAAACTGGTGAGGTTCAAATAGGTAAATTTGTCGTCATTAAATAGGAGGGAGTAAGATGCGCAAATTCTTGAGCTTTACGTTCCTTATACCTCTACTCCTCTATGGGGTATATGATAGGCCTGGCAGCACTACTGCACAGCTGCTCAAAATCGGATGTCATGCACGTGCGGTTGGTATGGGTGAAGCCTACATTGCAGTAGCAGATGATGCAAGTGCATTGTATTATAACCCAGCGTGTCTGGCACGTGTGAATGGTTACAGTATGTTCGCCACCCATATACCATGGTTTGCGAATATTAATTATGAATATGTAGGGATAGCGAAAAGTTTCACAAGGGTGGGTACATTTGGTGTATCATTTGGTACATTGTACACAGATAAGATGCCGGTACGTACCATACTGCGGCCTGAGGGTACTGGTGAGTATTTCTATTGTAGTGATTTTGTGTTGGGGCTCACCTATGCGACATTCCTCACGGATAAGACAGCGATCGGATTTACGCTGAAGTATGTGGGTATGTATCTTTATGTATACTCAGCTGGTACGATATGTTGTGATATCGGTACATATTACTGGACGGGTTGGCATAACGTGCGGTTCGGTATGAGGATAATGAATTTTGGGCCTTACCTTAAGTTTATGCATGAGATGTGCCCTTTGCCTACTATGTTTTCATTTGGGGTTGCGGATGAGTTTATCGAGACTGATATGTATAAACTCACTGTGGCAGTCAATGTTGACAAGCCAACGGACTCTAAGGAACGATTAGCAATAGGGTGTGAATACTGGTATAATAATATGTTTGCTATACGGGCTGGTTACAAGATAGGACATGATTCCGAAAAGTGGTCCACTGGTGTAGGGTTTGTACAGCATGTAGGTAAGCTTAGGTTCAGCATCAACTGCGCATACACACACTATGAAGGGCTTAATGATGTGTATAGGTTGACGTTAGGGATAGCCATCTAAGGAGGTACAATGAAAATACGTGCTGTTTTATTCATCACGGTAATTTCGGCAATAATGTTGATTCAATGTACGAGACAGTTCACTACACCTGAACCCGGTTACCTACGTGTTTGGATAGAAGGTGAAGCCACCGACCGTAATGTGTTGGGTATCCAACCCGGTGATTGTTTAAACTTGAAGATCAACAACATAAGGGTATTTAGGGAAGATGGTTATTATAAACCGATATATTGGTCAACGGATGTGTTCCATGATACAGATAGGATTGTGAACATATTTGCATGGGATACAACAGAGGATAAATTTAGAACCTATTTCTTGGGTGAAACGGATCTACCGCCACAGAAGTTCGATACAATTAAGGTGACGATCAACCTCAGCCCTTACGTGGAGACCACTTACGTGGATACTGATACAGTGATTAATTACCGTTATAATGTGTTCAAACTGGGTGGACATCTACTCAGTATAGACCTCGAATGGGGTACAAGTGTGGCGAAGGCCAATTTTGATTTACAGGTTGAGGAACACAAGTATTACGACCTCTACCTGTATTTCGATATCGATAGCTCATTATCGAGGACTGCTGAAGGTTATGAGATGGCACCCGTAATTAAAGTGAAATCATTGGAGTAGGAGGTATATGATGTCCAAAAGAACCAGCATCATAGTGATCACCAGTTGTATGATGTTGATGTTACTGGTCTACTGTCGGCGAGGAAAAATCGGTACACCCTACCCAAATAAGGTGCCCGAAACTATAATAACCTATGGGCCGGTACCGAATGATTCTTTGCATTCGCTGACAAAGGGTGATTCACTACCTTGCTACTTTGCGTTACAGCAGATATGTTGGGATGGTGACGACGAAGATGGTTATGTGGTAAGATATAAATATAGGTATCGCACCATACACAAAACAAGAGGTGATACATACTACTTCCCTGCAAAAGATGAATGGGCCGAGACAACAGCTACTGAGATAACGATACCGTTTGAATCGTCAGATGAAGATCTCATAACAGAGGATGGTGATACTATTTCACGTAATCTGCAGATATTTGAGGTTGCTGCTATAGATAACGAAGGTGCAATCGATACCAGTCCAGCGGTGTTGACCTTTTGGACGCTCGCCAATAAGCTGCCCGAGACTGAGATCATCTATCCTGCTGAGGGTGATACGTTTCTTGCACTCACATATACCACAGCTACATGGAGGGGTATAAAGGTAAGCTGGACAGCTACCGATCCAGATGGTGAAGTGATGGATTACAAATGGCGAGTAGATAGCCTTGTATGGTCACATTGGATAACGGATACCTCAATATATATACCGCCGACAGCTTTTAAGGAGCCACTCGAGGGTAGGCATACCATAGAAATAGTGGCACGTGATAATACATTTAATGAGGATCTTACACCCGCCTCTATACATATATATCTGGTGGAGGTCATATTTGATAAACCGCTACTGGTTGTGGATGAAACTCGACGTGTGGTGGGTGCTGAGGGTGTATATGATGATTCGGTATTCTACAAGGAGATATTAGACGAGATTTTGGGAGTAACAGGTTATGATGTGTTAGATTGGGAGACATTCACTGGTGGGTTGTTATCGATTATAGCAGGATACAGGATGGTGTTCTGGTATGATGATGATTGGAGCTACGGTACGGAATTTTGGTCACCTGCAGTTATAGATGCGATTACACAGTACCTGAAAGTTGGTGGTAAGTTATGGATTACAGGGTGGCGTATGTTTGAGCGTGCGGATACAAGTCTATTCGCAGAGGATGGCTTTATACATGACTATTTCTATATAACAGGTAGCTCGGTGATCCCTGAATATGAGTTTAAAGGTGCAATAGGGGTTGGTGGGTGGCCATCAGTTGATGTAGATACAAATAGAACATGGAGACACCAATATTTGAGGACAATATCATGGGTATCCATTGTGCCATTCACACCAGCATATGAGGTGCTTACGTTTAATCCGGTGACAGATACGACACTTATCGGCAAACCTGTAGGT
>CBFDTI010000042.1:0-11280 GCA_965612795.1 uncultured bacterium
TCCACCGACTTCACCATCACCTGAACTGGAGGTACATAGCCTTACCGTTGGTTATGATCGACGACCTGTTATCAAAGATTTCTCCTTTACCGTAAATAAGGGGGAATGGGTTGCAATACTGGGGCCAAACGGTAGCGGTAAGAGTACCTTGCTCAAAACCTTAGCGTATATCATTAAGCCATGGACAGGTGAAATACTGTTACGTGGTAAACCACTATCGAAGTTCACCCGACGTACACTTTCACAATGTATAGCATGGGTACCGGAAAGGAGTGAACTTAGTTTCCCGTTTTCCGTAGAAGAGACCGTTCTTATGGGGCGTTACCCTTATAATTCACGTAACCCCACACGTGAAGATTGGTCCATAGCACGGTGGGCTATGGAGATCATGGAGGTATATGAGTTACGTGATCGCAATGTGCTTGAACTCTCTGCTGGCGAGTATAGACGCGTAATGTTGGCAAGGGCGCTCGCACAACAACCTTTAATACTGCTGTTGGATGAACCATCCGCACATCTCGATGTTAAGCACCAAGCCCATATATTTAAGCTATTATCTGAGCTACACAACAAGGGACAGACTATTATCATTGCATCACATAACCTAAACCTCGTAAGCTTATTCGTACCGAAGGTCATCCTCATAAAAGATGGTACCAAAAAGAAGGAAGGTATTACCCGAGACGTTTTGACCGAATCCATACTCACGGAGATATACAATACACAGCTGTCGCTGTTGAGACACCCAGAATACGATATACCTATTTTTCTACCGGAGCGTTGACGTTACTCGACGGTATAGGAGGGTTCGACTGACTTTGCCTTTATTTTGTCGAGGTATTCCTCGATAAAGTGTGTGTGTAATTTAGCTGCACGGAATTCTGGGAGATTGAGGATCGCCAGATGGAACGGTATCGTCGTTTTTATACCTTCGATTATGAACTCCTCAAGTGCACGTTGCATCCTTTTGACAGCTTCGTCACGTGTCTCACCATAAGCTATAAGTTTGGCGATAAGCGAATCGTAATGTGGTGGTATCTTATATCCACAATATACGTGCGAATCCACTCTAATGTACGGACCACCGGGGAAATACAAGGCTTTGATTTCACCAGGGTTGGGTGCAAAGTCACGTTCAGGGTCCTCTGCATTTATACGACACTCTATAGCGTGACCGCGTATCTCTATATCTTCCTGACGATATTTTAGTGGCTCACCTTCTGCAATCTTAATCTGTTCCTTTACTATATCAATACCGGTGACCATCTCTGTCACGGGGTGCTCCACCTGTACCCTTGTGTTCATCTCCATAAAGTAGAAGTTGCCAGCTTCATCCATCAGAAACTCTACCGTACCAGCACTCTCATACCCTATAGCTTTGGCAATCCTAACAGCGTACTCGCCTATTTTCATGCGCATTTCAGGTGTAACCGCTGGTGAGGGGGCTTCCTCGATCAGCTTCTGGTGTCTACGTTGTATCGAGCATTCACGTTCACCTAAGTGTATGACATTGCCATGGCTATCAGCCAATATCTGTACCTCAATATGGCGCGGTTTCACTATATACTTCTCGATGTATATTCGGTTATCACCAAACGCTATACGGGCTTCCTCTTGTGCGGTGACAAATAGGCGTTCGAGCTCACTTTCATCATGTACGACTCGCATGCCACGACCGCCACCACCTGCAGCTGCTTTCAGTATCACGGGATAGCCGATGGAATTGGCCACCTTCTTCGCAGCACGTAGATCGTCCACCGGTTCATCTGTACCGGGGATTGTAGGTACACCCACATCTTTGGCAATTTTACGTGCCTGAATTTTATCACCCATAAGCTTGATTGCACGTGCTGGCGGGCCTATGAATTTGAACCCATTTTCTTCACAGATTTCGGCAAAGTTGGGGTTCTCAGCCAGGAACCCATACCCTGGATGTATAGCGTCTACGCCTCTAACTGAGGCTGCACTTATGATTTGCGGTATGTTAAGATAGCTTGCTTCGGATGGCGCCTCCCCTATACGTACGGATTCGTCCGAAAATATGGTGTGTAGTGAGTACTCGTCACCTGCAGAGAATATAGAAACTGTTTCGATATCCAGCTCCTTAGCTGCACGTATGATCCGTAGTGCTATTTCGCCACGATTCGCCACAAGTATGCGGTTGAACTTCATTGCCACAGGTCGGGGTGATCCAAAAATTCCTTGTTATTCTTTGTGCGTTGCATCCTAGCTATGAGGTGGGTCATCGCCTCGATGGGGTTCATCTCAGCCAATACCTTACGTAGGATCCATACCCTTTGTAGCTCCTTTTCGGTAAGTATTAGCTCTTCACGTCGGGTACCGGATTTGTTCAAGTCGATCGCTGGGAATATTCTCCTATCGGCGAGTTCACGTGATAGGACCAGCTCCATGTTACCGGTACCCTTGAACTCCTCGAAAATAACCTCATCCATACGGCTACCGGTTTCTATGAGTGCCGTACCTATTATAGTGAGTGAACCGCCCTCAAGTATGTTACGGGCAGCACCGAAGAATTTCTTTGGCTTATGTAAAGCATAAGCTTCTATACCACCGGACATTGTACGTCCGCTATGTGGTATGATTGCATTGTTTGCACGTGTCAACCTTGTTATACTGTCGAGCAATATGACCACATCTTTGCCAAGCTCTACCATACGCTTGGCACGTTCCAACACAATAGTAGCTACATGTACGTGCTTTTCGGGTGATTCATCGAATGTCGAACTTATGATTTCGGCACGTTTCACCTGTTGTTTCATATCTGTCACCTCTTCCGGACGCTCATCTATAAGCAGTATTATGAGGTGTATCTCGGGATGATTTTCGTTTATGCTATTGGCGATCTTCTGTAACAGGACCGTCTTACCCGCACGTGGTGGCGAAACTATTAAACCGCGTTGCCCCTTACCCATGGGTACGAACAGGTCGACAATTCTCATCGATATATCGCCATCTTTGCGCTCCAAGTGTATGCGTTCGGTGGGATAGAATGGAACCAGGTTCTCGAATACTGGGCGGGTTTTGGCTTTTTCAGGGTCGTCAAAGTTTACACTGTCCACCCTGAGTATCGCTTTGTAGCGTTCACCCTGTTTCGGTGACCGTACCACTCCAGTGATGAAATCGCCAGGCCTCAACCCTAACCTCTTTATCTGTGATGGTGATACGTAAATATCGTTTGGCCCCTGCATGTAACCGTATTCGGGTGACCGTAGGAAACCAAACCCTTCCTCGTGTATCTCGAGTACACCGCAACCAAACTCTTCACCAGCTTTTTCGGCTTCACGTTTTAAGATGGCAAGGATTAGGCTTTCCTTATCCTCCATACTGTCTTCTATGTGTTCACGTTGTGCTATCTCACGTAATTCTTCCAAACTCTTATCCTTAAGTTCAACGACACTCAATCCCATACACCCTCCTTTTGTGTAAATTAAACAAATAGACTATTTTACTTAAAACATTCTGCCTTACGTAAAAGTAACTCCCACTTGTGGTCCACCTCTTCCTGTATCCTCTCAAGCATCTCTTTATTATCACCACGGAAAAGGTGGTTGAACCGTCCCTGTAACTTTAGCCATTCTGTTACAGGTAATTTCTCTCGTGGTTTATAAGATATGCGGTAATGTCCATTGTCAACCTCATACAATGGCCAGAAGCATGTATCGGTTGCGAGCTTCGATATCTGTATCGTAAGGTGTGGTGGATAACGCCACCCTACCGGGCATGGTGACAATACGTTGATAAACGATGGCCCATCAGCTGCTAAGGCTTTTTCAACCTTTCGGGTAAGATCCATCCAGTTGTGTGGTGCCGCCTGTGCCGCGTATGGTATATCGTGGGCAACGACGATCTCGGTTAGATCCTTACGGGGTTGCGTTTTACCAGGTATTACCCTACCAGCAGGTGATGTGGTTGTATGTGCACATGTGGGGGTGGCACTCGACCGCTGTATACCGGTATTCATGTATGCCTCGTTATCGTAACACACGTAGAGAAACTTATGGCCACGTTCGAGTGCACCCGACAGTGCCTGCAACCCTATATCGTATGTACCGCCATCGCCACCGAATGCGATGATATTCATCTTCTTCTTGAGTTTACCCTTACGTGATAGCGCCCTATATGCGGCTTCGATACCGCTGGCGACAGCGGCTGCATTTTCGAACGCCACGTGGATAAATGGTATATTCCATGCGGTATAAGGGAAGATCGTACTCACCACTTCTATGCAACCGGTACATATCACACCTATTGTGTCGGGCCC
Source organism: uncultured bacterium (assembly GCA_965612795.1). Classification (GTDB taxonomy): domain Bacteria; phylum Hydrothermota; class UBA3073; order NMUJ01; family NMUJ01; genus NMUJ01. The sequence continues at coordinate 4,283 of CBFDTI010000042.1, forward strand.
GGCTGCCATCAGTACCTGGTTCATGACGATGGCGGGTCCGCATCCCGAACATGCACGATGACCGGATGCAAATAAGCCCTTGTTTTTGACCAATTCCTGTATCTTAGGCATGACACCTCCTACTCTCTAACACCTACAAAGTTGATGGGTTGAGTTATTTCACCTTTTTCGAGCATCTCGTGGCTCTTCTTGCCAACCGCTACTATATCGTCGACGTCGATCTCTCTACCACCTAACCCATAAATGTAGTTAACTATAAGGGGACGTCTCTCTAACTCGTACAATGCGGAACGTAGTTCAACAAATACAGGGCCACCCATCGTGCTCATGGTATCGGAGCGATCCATGACGGAGATTATCTTCTTATCAGCCAACAGCTTACGTAGATCTTCGTGATAGAATGGGCGCATCACACGTAGCTTCAATAGCCCCACTTTTAGACCAGCCTCACGTAAGCGGTCGATGGCAAGTTTGGCCGTACCGGCGGTACTCGATAGCGCTATGATCACCTCATCTGCATCGTCAAACTTGTATAGCTCGAATATATCGTAGGATTTGTTAAACTTCTGGTTGAACTCCTGTATTACCTGTTTGATGATGGGTTTAGCCTGTAGCATCGCCTCTATCTGTGCACGCTTATGTTCGAAGTAATAGTCAGTGAGGTCGAGTGGCCCCACTGTAAATGGCTTATCAGCGAACAGCAACCGATACGGGTGTTTGGGTTCGCCGAGAAATTCCTGTACGGCAGCATCCTCAAGCACATGTACAGGTTGTGTGCAGTGGCTGGAGATAAACCCATCTATCGATACCATCACCGGTAACAGTGCACGTTCGGCAATCGCCATACCCTGTATCACAAAATCGTACCCTTCTTGTGCATCTTCGGTGTAGATCTGTATCCAGCCGGATTCACGTGACCCCATAGTATCGGAGTGATCACAGTGTATGTTGATAGGTGCCGATAGTGAGCGGTTAACCTCACATATCACTATAGGTAACCTAAGGGCGGCTGCGATGTACAGCATTTCATGCATTAAGGCTAACCCCTGTGATGCAGTGCTTGTCATCACACGACCGCCGGCAGCTGCTGCACCTATGCATGCACTTAATGCACTATGTTCGCTTTCGACGGCTACGAATTCGGTATCCACAAGCCCATCAGCTACGAAGTTGGAGAACAGCTGTACGATTTCAGTTGCTGGTGTTATGGGGTATGCAGCCACCACGTCAGGGTTTATCTGACGCATGGCTTCTGCCATGGCTTCGTTACCTGTTAGTGGTTTGAGTGGCATAGCACCTCCTTTTATATTTCCATGAACTCTTTTTCGGGTCGCATATCTATCGCTTTTCTGGGACATTCGTTCGCACATATGCCGCACCCTTTACAGTAGTCGTAATCGATACCTACCATCTTGTTATCCTTAACCATTATAGCGTCGTCAGGACAGTACATCACACAGATGAGACAGTGTATACACTTATCTTCGTGCCATATGGGGCGATCGCTACGCCAATCACCTGTCTTGTAGGCTTTGGATGTACCGCCTTCGGGTATTATTGCACCAATTGCTAAATCACGCCAACCTTTAGGTTTCATGCTTCCCTCACTTCGTTATATGCACGTTTGATGGCCTCAAGGTTTACATCCACCAGTTGTGGGCGATCACGGAACTTAGCACGTAGCTTAGCTTCGGTATCTTTGAGCAGCTCCTCCAGGCTGATGATACCTGTCACCCGTACAAGTGCACCCAACATCGGTGTGTTAGGTATGTCACGTTTGAGTGTATCGCGAGCTATACCGGAAGCGTCTATCGTGTAGAGTTTCTGAGTGGGTTTAAGGCCGAGCTTTTTACGTAACTCCTGTGGCGACATGGGGGTGTTAACGATGATGATACCGTCATCTTTTAGACCTTCGACAACGTTCTCACTCTTGATGAGTGTGGGGTCTAACACAACCACTACATCTGGGGTCTTGATCCCTGAATGTATGGTTATGGGTTTGTCCGACAGCCTGTTGTATGCACGTACGGGTGCACCTGTACGTTCGGGCCCATACTCGGGAAACCCTTGAAAGAATTTACCCGTCGCCATACATGCGGTACCGAAAAGCAGGGCTGCAGTTTTGGCACCCTGGCCACCGCGACCATGCCAGCGTATCTCAAAGTATTCACCCATTATGCCTCCTTTTTGTTGATCAGCTCCGCATCAAATAGTGAGATGGCCTTAGCTACAATTTCGGGCATCTCAGGTTTAGTGGGTTTACTTTCGGTTTTTTCATGGGGCTCAATCGATGCCTTTAAATTTACTGGTGGGGATGGTTCGGTCAAGCTTGATGGTTCGAGCTTTTCGATCTTTTCCAGTAGCTCCCTAAGCACCACGGGGGATAGTGAGGCAAGTTGCATGAGGTTCTCCTCAAGTACTGCCTCAGGTAGTAAGCTGCCACGAAGTTCGCGATCTACGTTTGATAGATATTTTAGCTTACGTAGCAGTGAGATAGGGGTTTCGTCAAGTTGCAGGTAATGTTGCTTCTTTGTTTCACTTATACCCAAGTCCTTACCCATAAGTAGCAACAGGTGTTCACGATAGTGCTGTATGAGGCCATCGAGTATCTCCTTGGGGGTGTAGCCTTTATCAAAGCTCTCCTCGAGTAGGTTGAAAATAGTGTTATAATCCTCGTTGTTTAATGCTTCATGTAGTGCAAAGAATAGCTGTTCGTCAGGTAGGCCAAGCAACTCACGTACGTGTGCGGTGGTTATGGTACCCTCAGCATATGAGGTAAGTTGATCCAGCAACCCCTCCGCATCACGTAGTGAACCGTCAGCTTTTTGGGCTATCATCAACAGTGCCTCATCTTCGACGGTTAGCCCTTCGTTGGAGGCGATCTCTTTAAGTTTGTTGTAGATGAGCGATACTTCGATCTTTTTGAAATTGAACCGCTGGCATCTTGACAGTATCGTAAGCGGTACCTTATGTGGTGCAGTAGTTGCGAATATGAATATAACGTGAGGTGGTGGCTCCTCGAGCGTCTTCAGTAGCGCATTGAAAGCTTCCTGTGTGAGCATATGTACCTCATCGATTATATAGACACGATATCTGCCAAGTTGTGGCATGTAGCGTACGCTCTCGCGTATGCTGCGTACCTCGTCTATACCGCGGTGTGAGGCGCCATCTATTTCGACAACGTCCATACTCTTACCCTCTTGTATAGCGATACAGGATGTGCATGTGTTGCATGGTGTGACGGTGGGACCTTGCTTGCAGTTGAGCGATTTGGCGAATATCCTTGCCATGGTGGTTTTACCTACACCACGATGGCCCGCAAATAGCAATGCATGTGGTATACGGGAGAGTTTGATCGCATTTTTGAGCGTACGTACGATGTGGTCCTGACCCACTACTTCGTCGAAACTCTTTGGCCGATACTTAAGGGCAAAAACTTGGTATTTACCCATTGTAGATTGGGAAATTTACATGGAGGGTACGGGAATCGAACCCGTGACCTCGGGCTTGCGATGCCCGCGCTCTCCCAACTGAGCTAACCCCCCCTTGGCATATAAAATTAAGTGGTGATACTGGATGTCAATAAGTGAGTCGAAGCTTCCCCACTGTGCCTCAAGGTTGCCAAATGGGTCGAACCTGTATCGCTTCACAATGTTACTATCCTCATCCATAAGTGTCTCTATCTAAAAGTTTAACGTCCATATTTTCAAATCAAGTGCCACATTTTAAACTGTCAAATTCAAGTATACCCGTTATTCTTCATCATGTGACATCAATATCATGGAACTCATATATAGCATTGGGGTATTAATAAGCTGAAAAATATGTGCTCCTTCCTTCTTCATTCCATATCAATTCTATATCTATATTGATATAGATACGTATTTATTCGTTTTGTGTCCCCTACGTTAAGATCATACAATCCGATTGGTGACATTTAGTTATCTTTATACATCTTTGGATTTAAAAAATTTAAAAACTATACGATCTCTCCAAGTCACAAGTATACAGTAGAAGCATAGATTGACAATACTGTATATTATGGCAACCATACCGTCTGAAGAGTATTCGATCACACCGTTTATTAATCCAGAGGCAGTAAGACCACCTTGTGTAATTTCATATACCGTATTCAGTAAATGCACACTAAAGGTAATCCACCCTATTCTATAAATTAAAGAGATGCATGCCATTATGATGAATATCACGACAAACCGATTTAATCTTTTATATAGCTCGTAAACTTCACCTCCAGAAAAAATAGTGCGAACTGCTTTAAACTGGATGATCTTCCAAACGAAAAGCCCGATGCTTACCCCGTAAAGATAGAAGAAAATAGGACGAATGATAAACCCTAATTTTAACATATTCCAAAAACCAGTTGAAAGCATTTATCCCCCATTTATGTAATATACAGATTATTCTTTCTCTTCATGAATCCTACGCAGGATATACTCCCCATTCTCTTGAACAATTTCCCAACCATAAGGATTAAAAAGCTCATTGAGTTCCTCGATCGTACCTTGAAACTGAATTATCAGTTCGTGGGATTTAACCACTTTGTCGTCTTTAACGAGACTTCCGCCGAATCTAAGTTCTAATACATCTTCCCCATTTTTAGTTTTGCCAATCACTACAGGCTGAGTTTCTCTTATGGGGATATCCCTAACGAAAGGGCAACATTCCATTAATAGCAAACAATAAGTTTTACCTTCTATAGTTTTCCGAACTTTTCCATACGTAAACACGCTGGAAGTGATAGCACCATGTGGACCTATGCCATACTTATAAATAGGACCAATCCAAAATGATAATGTAGATCGTTCCCCTTGTTGAGCTGCTAGCGCAGCAAGAATTGCGAGGTCTTTTAATTCTTGCATATTTCGTGTACGGATGCGAGGCAATTGTAGAACTGAGTGTGAAAATGGATCGTATTTCATAACCAAACGCCATCCATTTTTTGTTCTCACTAAAATCCACATATCACAACTCGCTATACCGAAGAGACTGGTTGAAATTTCTGCATAAACCGCTACAATCTGGTGGATTCTACCGAACAAAGGTTTAGCAGCAAATGAGCATGGACTAATAAATTGCTTTAGAACATGCTCATCAAACCACCGTTTAACTTCCTCATAAGAGGTAAAAGTGATGCATGTATCCTTCTCAATCCACCATGCTCCCTCCCACTCACGTAAAAGTCTAAATTTGAATATAACATTGTAAGTTGTATCTACGTCCACTGTATCTATCCACGTATTATAACAATTTACCAACACATGATCTCCTGGGCTATACGTGCTATATTTAATTAAAAAGTCGCGCAAGGTTATTTTCGTCTCTTCAGGTATGGTACCCCAGAAAATAAGATTCACAACCTTGTCAACTATCTGCCACCAGAAAACCAAAACAAAATATATTGCAACAATACCTGCTACAATGAAAATAAGGAGAATCTTCCATCTTTTAGAGTCCATATTTCTCCATCTCCTTCTCTATGGCCTCTATATGCTCTTTGGTGGTTAGATGCTCATAATATTCCATCGTAGATTTTAATCCTTCAACGATTTCTTTAGGAACTTCTATCTTTCGCTTTTTCAGCTTTTCTATATACTTAAAAACTTTTTTCACTCCCACGACTTCCTCAGCCGCATGCCACTCGGGTTCCGAGAATCGCTCTTCCCATTCAGTTCCTTTTATTTCATAATGGAATGTAGCATGCAGTAATTCTTTATAAAGTATGACTTGTATAGCAATTTTCCCCATTTTTATAAGATCAGGATGAACACCAACATAGCCATAATAAATTTTTCCAGACAGTCCATAAAATAGACCTCGGTACCTTCCATAATCTTCTGAGCGAATGGGGTATATTTCTATAATATAATCCCGTATTTTTTCCAATTGGCTATAAAATGGAACTACATAGAGAGTTCGCATAAATTCAGGATTTTCCCTTAAACTTTCTTGGAGTCTCACTATTCTTCCATCCGGATCTATGAATCTAAATGGATTATTTATACAATAAGCATATGGGCTCAGAAGTTGCGGATTCTTAAGGTATTCCCCGGTTGGTACCCTTGGTTCAGGATCTGGTGTAACAAACCTACCCAACCTCGGATTATAATATCTTGCACCAAAGTAGTAGAATCCACTTCTGTCTTTCTCCTTACCAGTAAACAGGTAGTGGTTGGGTTCTGTCCCCCACTGTGCCTCAAGGTTGCCGAATGGGTCGAACCTGTATCGCTTCACAATGTTACTATCCTTATCCATCAGTATAAGTGGGCTACCGAGTGGATCATTTATTGCCTCGCTTACCATAATAAAGTACCTCACGTTAGGTTGATAACAACATACCTGCTTCTGCGTCATAATATTCTCTCAACCCTCAAAGTCAACCCACTATCGTTTGACTCCATCCCATAATCGATATATTATATATGGATGCGCAGAATAGGTATAGATGTAGGTGCACTTTATTTGAAACTCATCGTTCTATCCAACGGCAAACTACAATCCTCCTTTTATTGCAAACATTTCGGCAACCCGCTCACCAAACTACGTGAATACCTTGCCAATGAGGAACCACCTTTCATACTCGGCTACACAGGTGCATACTCACCATTATTACGTGAGCTATTTGGGTTCACCTCCGAGGACATGATACGCTCCTTAATAGCTGGTGTTCAGCACTTCTATCCCGACACCGAATACATTATCGACATCGGTGGCAAGGGTGCACGTCTCATCCATCTCGAAAACGGTAGGTTCAAGGACTTCTTCCAAAACACACTCTGTGCCGCCGGCACTGGCTCACTACTTGACCAGCAACTCAACCGCCTTGGCCTCTCCTACGATGATCTCACCAAGTTTCGATTCATGGAGGAGCCACCCCGCATAGCTACCCGATGTGCCGTATTCGCCAAAACCGATATCATGCACCGCCAACAGGAGGGGTACTCCACCGAAGCGATGTGGAACGGCCTCTGCAGGGGGCT
>CBFDTI010000043.1:0-11162 GCA_965612795.1 uncultured bacterium
ACGCAATATGCGGAGGTGCTTGTGGATAACGATCGCCATTTATTGAAACCCGGTATGTTTGCAGAGGTTGAGCTACTTATAGAGCGTCACGATAGTGCGATGGTGGTGCCACGTGATGCCGTGTTAGGTATAGGTGACAACCGCTACGTCTATATCGTACATGATGGTAAAGCTGTAAGGAGAGCCGTTAGGGTAGGGCTTGAAACCCGTGAGCACGTTGAGATACTCGATGGCCTATCTGTGGGTGATTCATTGATCACAACAGGTGCAGCTGTTGTACATGAAGGTACGAAAGTTAAGGTGGTTACCCACCAGGAGGCTAAATGATACGGTGGAGTGTCAACCATCCCGTAACAGTGACCGTAATATTCATACTGGTTGTAGTATTAGGTGCTATAAGTTTGAGCAAGTTGGGGATAGAGTTCTTACCGAATATAACATTACCTACGATGATGGTTATCACCCCATACCCAGGAGCTGGTCCCGAGGATATAGAGCGTGAGGTTACGAAAGTGCTCGAAGATGAGTTTTCTACAATAACTGGGCTCGATAAAATAGAGGCAGAGTCACGCGAAAATGTGTCAATCATAACACTAACGTTCAAGTGGGGTACAGACTTAGATGCGGTTGCACCGGATGTTAGGGATAAGATCGACCTCGCCATGTCACATATGCCGGATGAAGTGGAGCATCCCGTTCTACTAAAGTTGAGTGCTTCACTTATGCCAATACTTTACATGGGGGTGGGTGCGAAGGAGAGTTATCCCTATTTGCATAAAATAGTCGAAGATGAGATCGCCGACCCATTGCGAACCGTACCAGGTGTGGGTGCTGTCATAGTGTTGGGAGGGCTCGAACCCCAAGTAAATGTGTGGCTTGACAGGACACGTATGGATGCGTACAACCTGAACGTATTTCAGGTAGAGCAAGCCATAAAAGCCAGCAACTTGAGCTTACCTGCTGGCGAGATGAAGATAGGTACCCGTGAATATATGCTACGCATACCGGGTGAGGTCGAGGATATCGATGACATAGGTGATATAGTTGTAGGTAGCTACCGCGGTAATCCCATCCATCTGAGAGATATCGCCAACATAGAATATGGCTATAAAGAGGTGACAGCAAATGCGAGGTTGGACCGTAAACCCGCTGTCAGCATAATTGTACAGAAGACACCTGCCGCACGTACTACTGAGGTGGTATCTAACATAAAGCGTAAGCTGGACGAGATAAAGCAGAAGTTGCCACCTGATGTCACACCCAAAGTGGTGATAGACTTTGCACAACCCACCAGACGTGCGATCAACAATCTTGCAACCACACTTATCTGGGGGGCGATATTCGTATCGCTTACGGTGTTGCTATTTTTGCGTAACCTTAGGGGTGCAACGATTGTGGGTATAACGATGCCGCTGTCACTCATTATTGCGTTTGTACTACTGTATTTCGGTGGCTATACACTAAACATAATTTCGCTATCATCGCTCGCCATAGCGCTCGGTATGGTGGTGGATAACGCTATTGTGGTGTTTGAGAACATCTTCCGTCACCGTAACGAAGAACGCAAGGATGCAAAGGATAGCGCTATAAGGGGTGCAGCCGAGGTCGCTCGTGCAATAACAGCGTCCACACTTACTACGATTGCTATATTTGTGCCGATGCTGTTTGTACGTGGGTTGGTAGCGATCTTCTTCAAACAACTTGCATTCTGTGTATCGATTGCGTTGATAGGGTCGCTGTTTACAGCACTTACACTTACACCGATGATGAGCTCACGCCTGTTACGTCCACAATCTGATGAACGTGGCACTATGGGACGATTTTACGTACGTACTGAGAGAGGGTTTGGGAGATTACAAACCCTATACCGTAGGGTGTTGGGATGGTCGATCTCACATAACAAAGTTACATTATCCATTGTAGGGGCGATATTCTTTATAAGCTTGATATTCACAAGATTTATGGGCTCGGAACTGCTACCGGAGACCGACCGTGGTATTGTACAGGTGACGGTGAGGTTACCTGTGGGTACGAAGGTGGAACAAACTGACCAAATTATAAAAACTGTAGAAGATATGATTGTCAACACCGTACCTGAACGTGTGGCTATGTTGACAGAGGATGGTGCAAGTGGTACACTTATTGAAGCGGTCCTCATGGAGGCAGGTAGCAACATTGGTAGGATAAATTTGATGCTGGTAGATAAGAACAGACGTAATCGTACATCACGTGAAATAGCCGAACAGCTACGTAAGGCTATCTTGCAGATACCGGGTGTGAAATCCGTAGATGTGAACACAGGCGGTATGGAGACACAATTCCTGGGTGGTCACCCGATAGAGATTGAGGTTTATGGTAAGGATCTCGATAAATTAATAGAAGTGGCCAACACCATAAGGAGTGAAGTGAGGCAAATCGAAGGTGTTGTAAGTACAGATTTATCGACACGTCCGGGTGTACCTGAGCTATGGATAAACATCAACAAGAAAAAAGCTGCCAGCGTGGGGCTATCGGTAGCACAGATAGGTGGTGTAATCCGTACACTATTCTATGGCAAAAAGGTAGGTGTATTCCGTAAGCATGGTGAGGAGTATGATATATGGGTGAAGTTGAAAGAAGCTGACAGAAGATATTTGGATGATATTGAAGCCATAAAGATTATGACACCACAGGGTAAGCTCGTACCGTTAGCTACCATAGCGGATATAGAGTATAGGACAGGCCCTGTGAAGATAGATCACAAAAATAAGGAACGTGTGGTGAAGGTCTACATCGACGTACATGGACGTACTATGGGTGAAGTTGTACGCGACATAAGGCATACACTGGCGGGTATGGAGTTACCACCAGACGTAAGGGTTAAAATAGGTGGCGCCGCACAGGAACAGGCACGATCGTTCCGCGACCTCCGTACTATGCTGGTGATGGGCATATTCTTTGTGTTCCTCGTGATGGCAGCTGCGTTTGAATCGTTCAGCGATCCGTTCATCGTACTATTCTCTATACCGTTTGCGGCGACGGGGTTCGTTTTGGCGCTATTCTTTACAGGGTTACCGTTGTGTCTCACATCTTACATGGGGCTAATAATGCTGTCAGGTATAGTGGTGAACAATGCCATCGTGCTTATCGATTACACTAACCAGTTACGTAGGAGAGGTATGAAGCTCAACGATGCGGTGCTGTTGGGTGGTATGCGTAGGTTACGGCCAGTACTTATGACAGCTATAACGACGATGTTGGGGCTCACACCGCTGGCGGTATCGCGTGGTGTTGGTAGTGAGATATGGAAGCCATTTGCGGTAGGTGTGATAGGTGGGTTGTTTGTATCAACAGCAATCACATTGATCATCGTACCTGTATTATACACGATTTTCAAACGATGTGCGTAAGCTAACAGTTGCGTTTGGGCTAAATTTATACATAATTTACTAATAACAGGAGGTTGTATGGCAAAGTATAGGATTGCGTGGTTACCAGGTGACGGTGTTGGCAACGATGTACTCGACGCTGTGAGGATAGTGTTGGATGCGGTTGGGTTTGATGCCGAGTATATACCTGGTGATATAGGGTGGAAGTTCTGGTGCACCGAAGGTGATGCGCTACCCGCACGTACTGTGGAGATGATGAAGACTACCGATGCAGCGATGTTTGGTGCAATAACGTCTAAACCACAGGATGTGGCAGAACAGGAGCTGGCACCCCACCTACGAGGTAGGGGGTTGAAGTATCGTAGCCCGATAGTGAGGTTACGACAGATGTTCGACCTCTACATAAATTTGCGCCCCGAGAGAGCATTTCCTGGCAACCCACTCAACTATCGTGACGATATCGATATCGTTATATTTCGTGAAAACACCGAGGACCTATACTCAGGGGTTGAATTCTACCCTGTACCGGAGGAGATGTTCAACCTTCCTGGTATGGACAAAGTTTCACGTGATGCCGCTATATCACTTAAGATCAACACACCCCGTGGTTGCAGACGTATCATACGTGCAGCTTTCGAATACGCACGTAGGTATGGTCGCAAGAAGGTGACCGCCGTACATAAAGCTAACGTGGTACGTGCTACGGATGGGTTGTTCCTGTCGATCGCTAAGGAGATAGCGCAAGAGTATCCTGAAATAGAGTTTGATGATGCAAACGTCGACTCTTTCTGCATGTGGGTGTTGAAAAACCCTGACAGGTTCGATGTGGTGGTAGCACCCAACCTTTACGGTGACATAATATCGGATCTGGTGTCACAGATGGTGGGTGGGTTGGGGTTTGCTGCCAGCGGCAATATAGGTGATAACTATGCGCTATTCGAACCCGTACATGGGTCGGCACCCAAATATGCAGGTCAGTATAAGGTTAACCCCATAGCTGCTATACTGGCGAGTAAGATGATGCTTGATTGGCTTGGTGAGGCCGAGCTTGCGGATAAGATCTACAAAGCTGTAGAGGCGATAGTCGCCGAGGGTAAGGTACGTACGTATGATATGGGTGGCGATGCCTCTACACTTGATATGGCGGAAGCTATTGCAAGTAAAATCAAGTAGATAGCCATGGGTAAGACAATAGCTGAGAAGATATTAGCTAAAAAGGCTGATAGAAAAGATGTACAGCCTGGTGAAATAGTCACGTGTAGGGTAGATCTCGCCATGTCACACGAAAATGCACGCCTGGTGATGCGACATTTCGATAAGATAGGTGTGGACAAGGTATGGGATCCAGACCGTATTGTGATAATATTCGACCATCGTGTACCTGCGGAGTCGGAGATAACCGCTATCGGCCAGAAAGAGATACGTGAGTTCATTAAATCACAGGGTATCAAACATTTCTACGATATCAACGTAGGTATATGTCATCAGGTGCTGGCGGAGAAAGGGTTTTCACGACCTGGTATACTGCTTGTGGGGACGGATTCACATACCACAACGGCGGGTGCGTTTGGTGCGTTCGCAACTGGTGTGGGTGCCACAGATATGGCAGCAGTATGGGCGACGGGTGAGATCTGGTTACGTGTACCGGAGACGATAAAGATTGTGGTTAATGGTGAGCTACCCACTGGCGTATATGCGAAAGATGTCATCTTACATATCATCGGTAAGTTAGGTGCAGACGGTGCAGATTATAAAGCGGTTGAGTTCTATGGTGAGACCATCACCCGCATGTCGGTGGCATCAAGGATGGTGATGTCAAACCTATCGATGGAGATGGGTGCCAAAGCTGCAATCATACCACCAGATGATAAGACGTTGGAATACGTCAAATCGCGTACAAGCTGGGATTATGAACCCATATATGCGGATGATGATGCACAGTATATAGAAACATATGAGTTTGATGTCTCCAACCTATCACCACAGGTGGCATGTCCACACAGTGTTGACAATGTGAAACCCATCGAGGAGGTTGAAGGCATAAAGGTTGACCAAGCCGTCATCGGTTCATGTACAAACGGTAGGTTAGAGGATCTGATCGAAGCTGCCAAAATTTTGAGCACCCGGCACGTGCATAAGGATGTGCGACTTATAGTTATACCTGCATCGTGGGAGGTCTACAGGAAGGCATTAAAGCAGGGTATAATTGAAGCATTCATCAACGCCGGTGCGGTGATAATCAACCCCGGCTGTGGACCATGTCTCGGTGCACATCAAGGTGTGCTCGCACCCGGTGAGGTAGCTATAGCATCGACTAACCGCAACTTCCAAGGTAGGATGGGTAGCCCGGACTCGTTCGTCTATCTCGCATCACCAGCAACTGTTGCAGCTTCTGCAGTCGAAGGTAAGATCGCCGACCCGAGGCGCTTGCTACGGTAGCTACAATAGTTTTCAAGTTGACATCTTGCTCTAATAACGTATTTATTAATAACGCCGAAGTGGCGGAACTGGTAGACGCGCCTGATTCAAAATCAGGTTCCCCGTGAGGGGAGTGGGGGTTCGACTCCCCCCTTCGGCACTCATCATGCGGTACTTTGCGATAGCATGGGTGATCGTATGGATTGCGGGTATAGTGGGTGTACTGTTGAGCAATCAAGGTGACAGTGTAAGTTGGTTCTTTCTAAACCGTACCGGTAAGATAGGCTTGATACCGCTTATACTTATGGCGTTCGGTGTGGGTGTTGCCATCGCTATATTGCTGAGTATAGGGCCACTCGTTAAGCTACATAATGTATATCGTAACAAACGTAAGGAACATGAAGACCTTGCAAGAGAGGCCAAGAGTTTGAGAGATGAGGTTGAGAAGACAACCGAAAGTTGAGTACAAGGACCTGCTGTTGGCGGAATCCCCCACGGAATTGGAACGCCTTCTGCGTGAGTATCTTGAGGCACATCCCAACGATATATGGGTCTACCTTAAGCTTGGCAACCTATTACGTGAGAAAGGTGAACCCCAAAAGGCGTTGCGGTTACATCAGACGTTGCTCGCAAAACCGAAGCTCGACCGTACCACCAAGGTTAAGGTACTAAAAGCTATTGCACGTGATTACATTGAGCTAGGTAAAACCGAGGATGCAGCTAAGACCTACGAACAGATAGTAAGTATAATTCCTGAACGTTCAACCTATGAGGAGTTGCTACGATTATATGAGAGTGTGGGGGATTGGGATAAAGCTATCGATGTGAAGAACAAGTTGTTACGGCTGGATAAAAAGTCGGAGGATCGTCACCTCGCTATTCTCTATACAATGAAGGCATACTCGTTAGCGGACGAGATGCCAGCCAAGGAGCGTGAAGCTGAGAGATACCTCAAGATGGCCGAAAAGATATATCCGGATTCGCCGCTCATCCTATACGTTAGGGGTGAACTACACATGAAAAGCGGTCGTAACGAGCTTGCAGTTGATGCATGGAAACAATTACTCATGGAGCATACAGACTATGCGTATCTGGTGCTAGATAAGCTCGAGGACTTACTATTCAAGGAGGGGCGGTTCAGTGAACTTGAACTCATATATGAGGATACACTCAAAGTAGCACGTAACCCACACGTAATTGCACACCTTATACATATTCTCTTATCAAAAGGTGAGAAATCACGTGCAATGGAGTATCTGGACGAACTTATATCAAGTTATGGCGAATCTGACGGGTTACGTAGTTTAAAATATCTGCTACATATAGAGGCGAACGATCTCGAAACAGTACGTGATGAGTTACGGGCACGTGGCTCACCGTTTCTACCTTATAAATGTGAGAACTGTGGTTATGAAAGCACAATGTCGCTCATGCAATGTCCTAACTGTCGTAGCTGGTTATCGTTCAGATAGTTGACATATCACAGAGGGCTGTATATTTATGAGTAGGAATGGAGGGAAGAATGAAAAAGATGGCAAGCTATCTGTTACTGGCGATCTTTTGTGTAGGGTTAGGATGTGCCACCGTTAAAGTTGAGGCACCCCAAAAGACTAAAATTGTCTTACTCGAGGAATTCGAAGGCAGTGATTATGTTATCAAGAAACGCGTATTTTATGCGTTGTGGGGGTTGGTTCCGTTGACACCAAACAGTACAGCGGAGATGCTACCCGCTGGTACAGAGATTGAAGCCATCAAAGTAAAAACTTATTACGATGTGGTAGACTTTTTGATCTCTTACGTATTGGGATCGTTCACCATACACTCAAAAACTGTGGAAATAGAAGTAAAGAAGAAAACCGAATAACCGCAAGTGGGGCTGTAGCTCAGGTGGGAGAGCGCGTGACTGGCAGTCACGAGGTCAGGGGTTCGAATCCCCTCAGCTCCACTTTTATTTTATTGAAGTAATTACCGATCACCGATCAACCACTCACAATCCTTTACGTAACGTAAGTTCTACGGTTTGGTCAATCTTATTCTGCAGGTAAGTGGGGAGGTTCTCAATCCTTGCGCTTAAGAATCCACTGATGATGAGCGACCTGGCAGTCTCTTCATCCAACCCACGTGCACGTAGGTAGGTTATCTCCTCCTCTTTGAGTTTACCGATGGATGCTTCATGTGATAACTCCGTATCGTCGATTTTTGCCTCAAGCACTGGTATCGCACGTATCGACCCCTTACCAAGGATTAGACCATTGCATTCGGTATGTCCACGTGTACCAGGTGCTATACCTACGACTTCACCACGTACGATGACGGTACCATCTTCGGTTATCACCCTTGACAGTATCTGTGCATTGCTGTTGGCTCCATTGAGGAAGGCTCTTGCACCTATATCGAAGTGTGAGTGATCACGTGCGTAGATGATAGACGAAAATTGTGCAGTACCATTTTCAGCTATGTACGCGATGGGTGCCATCTGCACTTTACGGGTTGTAGTAAGTGCTACGTAGTTGTTGATAAACACGCTGTTACGACCGATGCTGGCGGCTGCACGTGGGATGACTACAACTTCGGGTGCCCATTCATGTATCATCGTGTAGCTGAGCTTGGCACCATCATCTAGCCAAAACTCGGTGATCGCAAGATGCCCTCCCTTGATAAGGTAGCTCGCAATCGTGCAACCTGTGATTATGTGTAGCTCGGAGTTGGGTTCCATCACCACCATATTGTAAACCCTTTGTGCAGTTTGTAGCTTCAGGTACATACATGCCTGTAGTGGTAACCGTATTTTGTACCCCTGTCTCACGTATATGAATGCACCCTGCAGGGGTTGTGTGTTGAGTACAGCTTTAACGTAAGGGTCGTCACGTGACACGAGTGTACCTATCTTCTTTTCCACCCATTTGTACTTTTTGATTGCTTCACTTATGGGTAACAGTTCCAGCCCCTCATATAAGCTGAGGCTTTCAATAATGGATTGGTTTTCCATGAGGAAGCTACCGCTTCTCTCGTGTTTATCGGGGTCGTATCCAACACGTATAAGTTGCTCACTATCTTCTTTTTTCATTTATCCGCTGTAAGAGACATTCTTCACATTGGGAGTAACCTACTTTGCGGATGACCTCCCATATGTCACGAGGTGGGCCTGAACATTTGATTCTTCCATCCACCATCACGTAACCTTTGGCAGCATTCAGGTAGTTGAGTATATATCCCGTATGTGTGATGATCAATGCACTTCGGTGACGTTCACTTATGCGTTTCTCTTTCTCCAGTAGGTGACGTAACTTGTTGGCGATAAGTTCGATATTTTCCACATCGACACCGGATTCGGGTTCGTCAAGCAACAACAGGTCCGGCTTCTGTGCTATTAATAGGAGGATTTCGACACGCTTGGTTTCGCCACCCGAAAACCCATAGTGTAGTTCACGCCGCAAGTGGGCCGTAAGTTTGAGCTCTTCCGCCATACGTTGGATGTCGGGTTTGTTGGAATTTATCAACTCGAGCAACTTGCCCAGTTTCACACCACGTATGATGGGTGGTCGCTGGAACGCTATCCCTATACCCAGACGTGCACGCTGTTCGGGTAGCATGTTGGTGATATCCGTACCGTGAAAGTAGATTTTACCCCGAACTTCGTACCCTGGTAACCCCATAATTGCATGTAGGAGGGTGGACTTACCGGAGCCATTGGGCCCAAACAGTATATGTACCTCACCTTGTGGTATCTCGAGGTTGATATCCTTCAGTATCTGCTTACCATCTATGCTCACAGAAAGGTTATCAACCTTAAGCAGCGGTACGTTCATTCAACCTACGGCGACGGGTGGCGGCTAACTCTCTTGCTAACCGTTTATTACGTAATTTTAGTGTTTCTGGACGTTTGACATCAGTATTGTCGGGATGTCGTCTATATCTGTACAGCACTTTATGTACACGACCTATTTGATACTTTTCGGAAACCTTCAATATGAGGTCGTAATCCTCACCATAATCGCCGAACGTTTTGTAGTCGAACCCACCAAACTCATGGATCACACTCCTGTGCCATACACGTACTGCGCCGGCACCATCAACCCGCAATATGTTGTTTTGGTTGTATTCCAGGTGTTTGATCACACCCATCTCGGGTATGGGGTTGCCGGCTTCATCCATAAGCTCGTAGTAGGAGATTGCTACACCCCAAAACGGATGTGTTTCGAGTGCTTCCACCATACATTCGAGTGTCTCAGGTAGGTACTCGTCGTCCGAATCCAATTGTGCTACGTACTTGCCACGTGCATGTTGTAAGCCGAGTGTCAATGAATAGCCGATGATGTTGATATTGTTTTCGATCAACCTTATTCGTGGCTCCTTACGCATGTATTCACGTATGATATCCTTTGTGCGGTCGGTGGACCCATTATCAACGATGATGTATTCCCAATCTTTCAGCGTCTGCTGTAGTACACTTTCGATGGCATTGGATATGAACCGCTCACGGTTATAGACTGGGGTGATGATCGAAACGATAGGGTCACCGGGTTTGGTTTCTACCTGAGGTACACGGTTCCATGGTAATTCGATGTATATGCCACGACGTTTGAGCATCTGTTCGAACGCATGTTCGATTTCGAGCTCCTCATCCCTTGAATAGAATAGATATGCGAACCCACCATATTTTGAGCTACCGGGGAAGAACAGCTTGTTGCATGCGAATTGGCGGTCTTCGAACTTGTCTTTGGTTAATGTCAAATCATAACATGGTGTGGGGTGATGATGTATCTGATAGTGTTCACTCAACCGCAGATGTAGATCGTACTCGTATGCGTACTTCAACTGCGTGTTGTAACCACCAACCTCACGTATGGCGGTAGTGCGATAGAATTTGACTGGCCCAAACTCAAACCGTTCAGTCCAATCGCCGTCATAATCACGTAGCTTGATCGTATTTTGGGTATCATCTATGCGTTCGATGTAGTCTGAATATATGAACCCTATCTTGGGGTTGGCTTCCATCTCGGCTATCCACTTATCAAATGTATCCGGATGAAACGTAACCCCCTGCGGTAGATACGTGAAATACTGTGGGGTTTCGTGTTCGATTAGCTGGTTGAAAGCTAAAGCGATGGGCCTATCCTTGGGTACGTTGACAACGGTGATGCCGAGCGATTTGAGGCGCTTCACCTCGGTGGGATTCTTTACACCCGGTGGTACAGCGACCAAAATTTTCATCTATTTAAGATATGGGGTGACGATAAAAGGCAAGTGCCACGGTAACAATAGATTGACGTATATGGTAACACGGTAAATTTAGTTGTGTTGATCATCTACTCACCCAAATGTCTCGAATACAGGGCGGTTGGACATCCTGAATCACCCACCCGCGTATCACGT
>CBFDTI010000044.1:0-10516 GCA_965612795.1 uncultured bacterium
TAGATTTTGACCCCCTTTCTACCAAGTATTGCACCATGATCTGTGGTTAGAAATATTGCATAACCGCGGCTATGTAACCCACGTATGAAGTTTAGCAGCATAGATTTCGAAAACCACAACGCACTTAGGTCACGTAATCCCTTGATATCCTGGACGACCTCATACAATAACCCCTGTTTAGGACGATGTACAAGTAGATCGATAAGATTGACCACTACTACAATCAGTGGGTAACGTTTGTAGTTGTCCAAAATATCGGGTAATACCTCTGCATCTTCGCTCTTGATAATCTTGACAAATGCTACATTTTTTGTGCCACCCCATCTTTTCAAGAATGCAGGTCGCTCACACTCATTGTTACGCCATGCATCAGGATATTTCTTCACGAAATCGAGTGGAAATTCACCTGAAAATATCGCATTACGTGCAAACGGTGTAGCTGTTGGTAATATCGAGTAGTAAGCGGATTCGTCTATATGATACATAGGGGTGAGCTCCTTCTTGATTGCCCACCATATGTCAAACCTCATACAATCTATCAACAGAAACAGCACACGTTTGTGTTCGCACAAAAATGGTAGTAGCTCTTCTTTCACAACATATGGCGATAGGAGTGGACCTGTACCTTCGATCCAATCCTTGTAGTGTTGTTCTACATATTGTGAAAAGTGCTTCTCAACTTTTTCCCAAAGCCCATCGTGTAACTCATGGAACCCTGGTATATCGATACTTATGTCCCACTTCAATAACGATTTGTAGATGTTAATCCATCCCTCAGGCGTGATATCACCTCTATTTAAACATTCCATCACGTTATTGTAAAATTTTGTATACTCTTTGGGTAATTCCTTTTCCACAAGTTGTGGCTGTTCCAGTATCTGTTTAACAACCGCATAGAGTTGTGCAAACTTTATCGGCTTTATGACAAACCCTGCTACCTTCTTGGAGAGCGTTTCGGTTATGAAGTCGGCATCCTCCACCTTTGTGACCATAACCACCGGTACATCTATACCGAGTGCATGCATATCATTGAGTACAGCTAACCCATCTTTACCTGGCATAATTTCGTCCAACAACACCAGATCGATATGATCATTAAGTAAAATTTCTATCCCTTTGTCACCACTTGCGGCGGGTATCACGTGGTAACCAGCATTTTCGAGTAACTTTATGAGAGGTTCCAGCGTAACAATCTCGTCGTCTATCCACAGTATGCGGGGTTTCATCTCACAGGTAATAATATCTGAAAAATAGTTCTTTTGTCACGCATCAACTTTATGTTACCGCCATGCATTTCGACGATACGTTTGACAAAAGATAAGCCTAACCCCCATCCATAATGTTTGGTAGTGAAGCCTGGCACAAAGATGAGCCCACGATGTTCGGGTTTGATACCTTTGCCGTTGTCGGATACTTCAATGATCACCTTATCGTCTTTTGTACATGCTACAATGTCGACTATAGTAGCACCAGCATCCACAGCGTTACGAAGGAGGTTTTCGAACATCCACGAAAGTAACTCGCTATCACCTTCGAGCTTAATATGGGGTACGTCCACATTTAGTGTTACACGATCCGATAGCCGCGGCTTCAGGTATCCAACGGTGTGGTCGATCACGTTACGTAGGTCGATGGATTCAAACTTAATTGGTGACCCTATCTTTTGAAATCTGTTAGCTATCTTATGGAGACGCTCGATATCTTCACCCATCTTCTCACGTATATGAGCATCCTTTACGAACTCAACCCATGCAGCTAACGACGATAGTGGGGTACCTAACTGGTGTGCGGTCTCCTTAGCCATGCCAAGCCATAGATGTTCCTTTTCGCGCTCCTCAACGAGATGAAACCAGTATATACCTATAGCTATAAGTACCAGTGTAGCCACCATCTGTATGTAAGGCGCTATCCGTAGCAGACGTTCGAGTCGTGACGCTCCATAATACACATAGGCGAGCGTTTTACCATGATAGCTGAGCACTATCGGGGTGGTCCTACGGCGTAACTTATCCAATACACGTGCAGGGTCATCCCTTATGTTATTGTACGCTATTATCTCACCTCTCTCGTCCGTCACTATTACAGGGAAGTCTATCTTCTGGACAATTTCCTCAAAAAATATGTTAACAAGTTGTTCCTCCTCCGGCAACTGTATAAACCTACCGTATAGGCGTGAAATTATTCGTGACTTGTCCTCAAGCGCACGTGCCAGGTATTGTGAAAAAAGTAACACCCCTGCCAGTAATGCAATGAGCGTCACAAACACATATATCTTTACTTTGCGACGCCACATAGTACATCAACGAGACGCGTCCAGATGCTGTTACCTTCAGGTATGAGGCGGACAATGAGGTTACGTCCTTTGCCGTAAAATCCGGCACGTACTTTGGCACGTACGAAACCTGCGACTGGCGATTTTGTAGATGGTGTAAAATCTATGAGGAGATCGACCTCCAACTTACGTAGTGCACTACGTAACCTCATATATGCGGAAGTTAAGGGGAACAACCTTTCAGGGTATGTAACGATATGGTCGAACATCTGTTTATCCACCACCTTATGTGTCACAGGTATTATTGCAACAAAGAAGCTATCCTTATAGTAACTACGTAAGGTAGCTACCGCCTCTAACATGTTAGTATCTACCTTCAGCGGAAATACCACCGCTATACTGCGCGGGTTACGAAGAATCTTAGTGAAAGCTATGGTCTTCATATATTACAATGCCGATGGCTAAGTTACCTTCATGTGATACACTTAAACTGCCTGTTATCGCTTTACCTCTATGTAACAGCTTTGGCTTACCGGTTGTGTCAGCAAGTATCTCAATACTACGCCATGGAATGTAGCGACCAGCTGCTTTAATGAAGGCTTCTTTAAGTGCAAACCTACCCGCTAGATACTCGATGGGTTGACCACGTCGATACCATTCTTCAAGTTCACGCTCGGAGTAGATAAGGTTAAGAAACTTTTCACCATAACGCTCGTATAAGCTACGTATACGAGATGTATCGACGAGATCAATACCTACACTTATCATGAGGTTACAAGTGCACTCCACTTCTTGGCAAGTTCGTCACGTCGTGGTTTGTAGATGGTTTCGTAAAAATAGCGTTGTGAAAGTAAGACTCCCTTGTCGTATTGTTTACATATGTTGAGCGCTTCCTGCCAAGCGAGGTCGAATTTGTCACCAAACCTACGTTCGACTTGACGTCTGAAATCGTCTTCGGTTTGCACCTCACCACCGATTACAAAATACTTGCGCCCCTCTATCTCTACCATGTATGACATTTCATCACCTAACTGAAATATTTGGAAAGTGCGTTTGATCTGATCCAATTTCTCACGTGGTATACGCAATTTCTCGAGCCGCAACTCAGGTGGTGGACCCTTTTTCTTGAACCCACGTTTGGCAGCTGCATAGAATATGGCACGATTGAGGCCAAAACTCTTAGCAGATTCGATCGGCAACCCCAACAGATGTGCACGTGCAGCTTGAAGTACTGCCATCACCTGAAACCTACCTATGGGGCCCATCACACTCTAAACGGTAGACGTTGACGAAACTCTTCCTGTTTGCCGGCATTCCAATTACGTACCGGACGTAGGTAGCCGACAACACGTGAATAGATTTCGGTCTCCTTCGCACATATGGGACATAGTTCGTGCTTACCTGGTATATAGCCATGATCTGGGCATATCGAAAACGTAGGTGTAACCGTAAAATATGGTACACGAAATCTATGTGCTAACCGCTTTATGAGCTCTTTGAGTGCATGGTGGTCACGGATCTCCTCACCCAAGTATATGTGTAGTACAGTACCACCGGTGTATTTGCATTGTAGTGGTTCTTGGAGTTCGAATGCTTCAAACACATCGTCAGTGTAATTGACCGGCAGTTGTGTAGAATTCGTATAGTATGGTATATCTTTACCAGCGGTTATAATGTTGGGGAAGAACTGTTTATCCAAGCGTGCCAACCTATAGGATGTACCCTCTGCGGGTGTAGCCTCTAAGTTATAGAGGTTGCCGGTCTCCTGTTGAAACTGACGTAACTTGTCGAGCATGAAATCCATCACCTTAAGTGCGAAGCTGCGCCCTTCAGGTGTACCGATATCTTTACCCATGAAGTTGAGCAGCGCTTCGTTCATACCCACCAACCCTATTGTTGAGAAGTGGTTACGTAAGGTACCAAGGTAACGCTTAGTGTAGGGTAGTAAGCCACGCTGTATGTTGCGTTCTACTAATTTGCGCTTAATTTCAAGTGATGTACGTGCAAGCTCCATGAGGTCCGATAACCTTGACAGGAATTCCTCTTCATCTCTTGCTAAGTAACCTATGCGGGGCATGTTGATTGTTACGACACCTATCGAACCGGTGGAGTCACTCGATCCAAATATACCGCCGGTGACGTTACGACGTAGTTCGGCAAGGTCGAGCCGCAGATGGCAACACATGCTACGTATATCTTCAGGGTCGAGCTCGCTGTTGATGAAATTCGAAAAGTACGGTATACCATATTTGCCAGTCATCTTGAATAACAGATCTGCTATCTCGCTGTCCCAATCAAACTCCTCTGTAAGATTATAAGTAGGTATAGGGAATGTGAACACACGACCGTTGCGATCACCTTCCAGCATCAGCTCTATGAAGGCTTTGTTGATCATATCCATCTCTTTCTGGAATTCACCGTAATAACCGAAAGATGAGTGGTACTCGCCATCGATGGTGACGGGTTCATCTCGTAGCCCTTTGGGAGGTGTGAGATCAAACGTTAAGTTAACGAATGGGGTTTGCCCACCCCATCTGGATGCTACGTTGATAGAGAAGATGAAACTCTGCAATGCTTGCTTGACTTCATTGTAGGTAAGTTTGTCTTTACGTACAAAGGGTGCAAGATAAGTATCGAATGAGTTGAACGCCATTGCACCTGCCCATTCGTTCTGTAATGTGCCGAGGAAGTTGACCATCTGGCCGAGTGCGGTATCGAAGTGGCGTGGAGGTGCGGACTCTACCTTTCTTGGTACACCATTGAACCCTTCATGTAGCAATTGACGTAGGTTCCAACCTGCACAGTAGCCAACAATGCCCATCTGCAGATCATGTATGTGGAAATCACCCCGTATGTGGGCTTTGGCAACTTCTGGCGGGTATACGGTTGTAAGCGTGTAGTGGGTGATAACAGTACCGCTCGCATGTAGCATGAGCCCAGGAAATGAATAGTCGATATTACTATTTTCGTGTACACGCCAGTCACTACGTGTGAGGTAACCTTCGATAACTTTCTCCACATCCATGAGTAGGCTACGCATATCGCGTAGACGTTTACGTTGGTCACGATATAGTATGTAAGCTTTGGCGGTACGGGCGTGACCACGTTCGATTAGCACTTTTTCGACAATATCTTGAATATCTTCGACGTTAGGTATACGGTCACGGAAGGTTTCTTCAAGTATGGCGACAACCTCATCCGCAAGCTCCTCGGCAAGCTGGCGGTCACGACCACCAACTGCACGTGCTGCCTTGTATATGGCTTCTACAATACGTTCTTTGTCGAATGGGACGACTCGACCGTCCCTCTTTTCCACGTATTTGATCATGATGCCTCCTTCAAATAAGCCGACTTTTATTTAAAATAATCCAATGAAAGGCATCAACAACCCGTGAACGGGCTTTGACAATCCATCCTTTACGGTAATAATCTAACATGCAGGTCGCAGTTATAGGGTGTGGCCGTCAGGGGGCGGTTATCGCAAATAAGCTACTCGAATACGGGTATGAAGTGACAGCGGTAGATGTAGATATAAGGAATTTGCGTAGGTTTAAAGGGAAGTCTAAGCTATTACTCGATGTAAAAGACACGGATAGGTTGAAGGAATTTCTAAAGGGCTACGAATTTGCAGTAGATGCAGTGCCGGCACGATTGGGGCTACATGTTATGCAAGCTGCCATAGAAGCTGGTACGAATCTGGTCGATATATCATTTACTGCAGGGGAGGTGCTTGATCTACAAGCTGCAACACTGAGTGCAGGTATAACCATAATACCGGATTGTGGGGTGGCACCGGGGTTATCTAATATGTTCGCAGGTAATGCATGTGTTAGGTTAGCGGGTGTCCACACTATTAAAATCTATGTGGGTGGGGTGCCGATTGATTGTAAAGCTTACAACCTATGTGTTAACTTCTGTCCAGAGGATATGCTCGAGGAGTACAAACGTCCTGTACGTATAAAGGTGGACGGCAAAATAAAGCAGGTAGCACCGCTGTCGGGACTGGAAGAGATAGAGTTTACCACCGGTGAATACGAATGTTTCTACACCGATGGGTTACGTACGATGTTACATACGTTGGATGTTAGAAACCTATTCGAGAAGACGGTTAGATGCAAAGGACATGTTGGGTGGATCAAAACCATGTCAGAGGATGAATTACTGCAGGTGTTAAGGAGGTATGCAAGTATGGATATAGAGGATGTGGTGGTGTTGCGTGTGCTGGGTATTGGGGTGGACAAAACCATTGTATACTCGATGGTGGATTTCTACGATAAACAGCATGGGATTACTGCCATGGCACGTACCACTGGCTACACTGCAGCGATAGTGGCAAAGCTGTTGATAGACGGAGAAATACAGATGAAAGGTGTGGTACCACCAGAGCGGGTTGGTATGGATGAACATCTATTCGATACGCTATTGATGGAGCTATCACGCTGTGGGATTGATGTAAATGTAGAGATAATAGGGTGATGGAAGTTGCAAGCTTATTGCTACGTAGTTTGGAAGATGGATTAACGGTTACTCTGTTCGTGTTTGCGATGATGGTGCTGGTGGATTACCTCAACGTGTTAACCCAAGGTAGGTTGACAAGGTTTATGACACGTAACCGGTCACATCAATATGTGATCGCATCACTATTGGCAGCTACACCGGGGTGTTTGGGTACGTTTATGGATGTCACCTTCTATGTGCATGGGTTGATAACGTTTGGTGCAATCGCTGGCAGTATGATAGCTACGTGTGGGGATGAAGCGTTTGTCATGCTGGCTATGTTCCCCGGTAAGGCGCTATTGTTGTTCGGTATATTGTTTGTGTTGGGAATACTGTCTGGGTGGCTTATCGATAAGTTAGCACCTATGTTGAGGTTGAAGCCATGTGAAACCTGTACACTATCTGTGGTGCATGAGGAAGAGTGTCGATGTTTCGACTTTATCGAGGTATTACATAACCTAAGGAGCACCTCTATAGTGCGTTGGATATTGGTTGCATTGTTGGTGGTATCACTTTATGCATTTAGTGTGGGCCTCATAGGGCCGGTAAGTTGGGGTTGGCAGAGGGGCTCATTCATTGTGTTGCTATCACTTATGTTGTTCATCACCTGTACGGTACCGGAGCACTATTTGAGGCACCATATTTTGCAACACATAATCAAGCGACACATATGGAGGGTATTCTTGTGGACGGTAGGTGCACTGGTTGTGGTCAATCTGGGGTTGGAGGCTTTCGAGCTCGAACCGTTCATAGCATCGCATATGGGGTGGGTGCTCGTTATATCAGCTATTGTAGGGGTGATACCGGAATCGGGGCCACATATCATATTTGTGATGATGTTTGCGAAAGGGTTGATACCATTTTCGGTGTTGGTAGCCAGTTCCATCGTACAGGATGGACATGGTATGTTACCACTACTATCGTATACGCCTAAGGATGCTATTTATATCAAATTGTTCAACTTGATTGTGGGGTTGGTGGTAGGTACAGCATTATATATGGTAGGCATGTAATGAGTATCTTTCTGGTGCAGGCTGTGCTCATATCACTTACGGGGGTGATGGCACCCGGCCCCATAACGGCGGTAACAATAGCGAAGGGTAGCGAATCGAAGCATGCAGGTGCATGGATAGCTATCGGTCATGGTGTGGTGGAGTTTCCGCTTATGGTGCTCATATTTTATGGGTTCACACAATGGTTGAAGTGCAAAGGCTTACAGATAGGGGTGGGGTTGGCTGGTGGTGTACTATTGTTGTTATTGGGGTTGAGTATGTTTCAAGCTGTGCGGATGGATGCCGTGCGTCACAGATATAAAGGGAGTGCAATTACTGCTGGCATAGTGTTGACGGGTGGTAACCCATACTTCTTTGTGTGGTGGGCGACAATCGGTAGTGGGTTGATGATACGTGCGATAACGTATGGGGTTGTATGTGTTGTGCTGTTCATGATCTTACACTGGATGACAGATCTATCGTGGTGTTATTTTCTATCCAATATAACATACGGTGGGAGGAGATTCTTTGGTGAAAGGTTTCAAAAAATAGTGTTTGCAATTTGTGGCATATTCCTATTATTTATGGGTGTGAAGTTTATATTAGATGCTATCAAGCTGTTGTGATTGACAACTGTTGTTTTATTTTAACTTAACAACATGCTGGCAGTGGTGTTTCCAGGGCAGGGTTCCCAGTACGTGGGTATGGCACGTTCGCTATACGATGAGTTTACTGAGGTACGACCGCTGTTTGAGCAAGCAGCTGAGATATTGGGTGACGATTTTCTAAAGCTTATGTTTGAAGGCCCGGAGGAGTTGCTCAAGGAGTCGAAAAATACCCAACCCGCCATCCTTCTACACAGTATAGTGGGATATGAGTTACTTAAGAGAAGGGTGACAGATTTCTCACCTGCAATTGTGATGGGACACAGCCTGGGTGAATATTCCGCACTCGTGGCCGCGGATGTGATAGACTTTGTGACAGCACTCAAACTGGTACGTCGTAGGGGTGAACTGATGTCAATTGCGGGTGATAAACATCCAGGTGGTATGGCGGCTGTTTTAGGTGTGACAGCTGATGTGGTTGAATCCAAAATACGTGAGTTACAGAGATATGGTACGATTGTGGTGGCAAACTATAACTCACCCATGCAGACAGTTATATCAGGTGAACTGGGTATGATAGATAGGGCGATTGAGGAGTTCAAGAAGCTGGGTGTGAAAAAAGTTGTCAAACTAAAAGTGAGTGGCGCATTCCACTCACCGCTTATGGAGGAGGCGAGTAAGGAGTTTGCGAAACTATTGGATGAGGTGGAGTTCAACACCCCCAGGATACCGATAATACCAAACGCAACGGGTAAGTTGACCCAGGATAAGGAGGAGCTCAAATCTGCACTCAAGCGCCAGATGCGTAGCCCAGTACTGTGGACACAATCAGTACGTGAGGCGAAACGGTTCGGTATACGACGTGTTATTGAGGTAGGTCCCAAGAAGGTATTGTGTGGGTTGATTAACAAGATAGATGCGGAGATTGAGACGTCGAACCTTGATACTGCTGAGGATATGGTCAAATTTGTGAAATAGAGATGGAGGTCAACATGCGATTCAAAGATAAGGTAGCTATTGTCACGGGTGGTGCACGCGGTATAGGGCGTGCAATAGCGGAGAGGTTGGCTTCGGAGGGTGCGAAAGTTGCTATATGGGATGTGATAGAAGCCGAACCGGTAGCCAATGGAATATTCCAGAAGGTGGATATCACAGATAGTGAAGCAGTAAATGATGCGGTGAGGGGGGTGGTAGATTCGTGGGGTAAGATCGATATACTTGTGAACAATGCGGGTATAACAAGGGATAAGTTATTGCTTCGTATGACGGAGGGTGATTGGGATGCGGTCATCAACGTTAACCTCAAAGGTACGTATATTGTAACACGTGCAGTGTTACCTGTGATGATAAAGAATCGATATGGTAGGATTGTTAACATAAGTTCAGTAATTGGTATCATGGGTAATGTGGGGCAGTCCAACTATGCAGCTTCGAAGGCTGGTATGATAGGGTTTACCAAGTCAGTAGCTAAGGAGGTGGCCAAACGTAACATCACGGTAAATGCTGTAGCACCTGGTTACGTGGAGACACCAATGACAGAAGTGCTATCGGAGGAGATCAAAAAGGCGTACCTTGAGAAGATACCAATGGGTAGGCCGGCACAACCGGATGAGGTGGCTGCACTGGTGGCATTTCTTGCATCCGATGAGGCAGCTTACATTACGGGGCAGGTGATACAGATAGATGGCGGTATGTTGATGTGAGCTGAAGATGGCGATCGAGATACATGCAACCCGTATGGAGTTGCTCAACCTACGGCGTAAGCTGGCGCTCGCTGAACGTGGGCATAAGCTGCTGAAAGATAAGGAGGAGGCGCTACGACGTGACCTGTTTATCTTGATACGTGAGGTACAGAAGCTTAGGAAAAAAGTAGAGGAGTTCTTAGCGCAGGCGGTGAGATACTCGATGTTGGCACGTACCCGTATGGAGGACGAGGAGATAGATGCAGCGTTGCTGTTTA
Organism: uncultured bacterium; assembly: GCA_965612795.1. Lineage (GTDB taxonomy): Bacteria > Hydrothermota > UBA3073 > NMUJ01 > NMUJ01 > NMUJ01. Next base: position 10,327 of record CBFDTI010000044.1, read on the forward strand.
CGGGACAGAGGACGGATATAACGTTGGGTTGGGAGCGTGTGTTGAATGTGCGGGTACCACACTTTGAGGTCAAACGTGAAGGTGATCCGTTCGCATATGGGTTTGCGTATACGGTGCCTATGTTGGATCTTTTCCTTAAGGCGCTATCTGAGGTTATGGTTGAGATGGTGAAGTTGGCCGAACTTGAGAA
>CBFDTI010000045.1:0-10377 GCA_965612795.1 uncultured bacterium
CATTGCCCACATAGATACCATGGGCATTTACATTGTTCACATATAGGGCATCACCCCATGAGTGGTTTGCCCATTTCCATGCATTACTCGCCACACTTGCCGAATCAACATAACCGACATTTGCATTAAGTGCATAATCTGCCGTATCCGCATGGTTAGCCTGTGCTACTTCACCAACCACATTCGCACCGATAATATAACTTGCAGTATCCGCATATGATGCATTTTTTGCATTTTCAGCCCGTATTGCGTAACCCACTGATACTAGCTTCTTACGTGGTGAAAGCGGCTCGTTGCCTACCTGTAGCTCCAGCCATAGCGGTACACCTGTAAATATATCTGCTGGAATAGGATTTACGCTCTTTATGAGTTATTCCATCCATCATATAACGGGAGCGATACACTTAAAATTGATCCTCTTATTACCGATATATCGGTCATTGATGAACGTCGATAGAGATTCTCCGTGGGTATGGTTATATTCACCACAAATAGCAATGGCGACACGTATCTCTTCAGCTCGTTCCTAAAATACCACTTGACTATACAAATTTCTATCGTAGTTTTGAACTATGACACGTATGATACGTTCGCTGGTGTTCATCTGCATAGTGGCAGCTGGTTTATTATCTTGGGTATATTCGTTTACTAAGGATAGGATCGAAGAAGATACGCGCCAGAAGGTACGTGCTAGCCTTGTTGAACTACTGGGTGATACCACGCTTACGTTTAAACCCGTGATCCCTGACACATTATGGGAGTTCTATCGTGATACAACCAAACTCGGCATCATATTTCGTAGTTATGGTAAAGGTTACGGTGGTCCCATACCAGTGTTGGTTGCATTATCTATGGATACAACTGTACTCGCTATAAGACCAGCAACACCAGCCGAGGGGCTAAAAGAGACACCAGGGCTTGGTACAAAGATAACCGAGCCTGAGTTCACCGACCAGTTCAAAAACAAGAAGCCATCCCAAATCAAGCTTAAAAGAGATGGTGGTGAAATCGACGCTATAACGGGAGCTACAATTTCTTCACGTGGTGTTGTCGAAGCTATCCAGGTTGGTATTGCTAAATATCTGAAGTACTTGAAATGAAGAAGTACATCTGGGGCGGTATACTCAAAAATAATCCGGTGCTGGTCCTTATGATCGGCTTATGTCCCACAGTAGCTGTATCAACCACGGTACAGAACGCGCTCGGTATGGGGGCAGCCGTTCTGTTTGTGCTTACAATGTCGAATCTTACCATATCATTATTACGGCCTATGGTACCCGAGAGCATAAGGATACCTATCTTCATCATTGTTATATCCACATTCGTTACCATCACTGATTACGTGATGCATGCATATGCGCCTGCAATACACAAAAACTTAGGTATATTCGTGCCACTTATTGTTGTCAACTGCATAATATTGGGACGTGCGGAGGCGTTCGCTTCGAGACATACACCACTACCTGCAATACTTGACGGTATAGGATCAGGCATAGGATTCACACTTGCAATACTGGGTATGGCTATCATTCGTGAGCTGCTCGGTAGTGGTAAACTTGCCGGTCATATAGTTTTAGGTACAAAATTTGCTGAAACTCCTATACTTTTCTTCATTTTACCACCAGGTGCATTCCTCGCTATAGCTGTACTTATAGCGTTGACCAGGCTCCGAAAATAACACATTCCTTGACATAAGCATGAATACACCATTTTTATAGGATGGAGATAAGAGAAGGATTAACATTCGACGATGTATTACTTACACCTGGGTATTCGGAGGTTTTGCCACGTGAAGTAGATGTTTCAACCCATTTCTCACGCCATATACCGTTGGCCATCCCGATAGTGAGTGCTGCTATGGATACAGTTACTGAGGCAAACATGGCGATTGCCATGGCAAAGGAAGGCGGTATAGGTGTCATACATCGTAATCTATCTATCGACAAACAACAGGAAGAAGTTGCCAAAGTCAAACGTTACGAAAGTGTGATCATCCGTAATCCCATCACCCTTACACCCAACGATACATTACAGAAAGCCAGAAAGCTGATGGAGGAATATGGTATATCAGGGTTCCCAATCGTTGAGGGGCGCAAACTTGTAGGTATACTGACCAAAAGGGATCTACTTTTCCGTGACCCTAATCTTAAATGTAAAGACGTTATGACGAAAGATGTGATAACCGCCCCACCTGACATAAATACCCAACAGGCTAAACAGTTACTTGCCAAACATCGTATTGAAAAGCTACCACTTGTCGATAAGAATGGCAACCTTATTGGGCTAATCACAGCCAAGGATATACTAAGTCGCGAACTATATCCAAACGCCACCAAAGACAAGCATGGTCGCTTGAGGGTAGCAGCTGCTGTGGGTACGGATAAGTTCACAATGGAACGTGTTAAAGCGCTTGTCGATGCTGGTGTTGATGCAATCGTCATTGATACAGCGCACGGACATTCGAAAAAAGTCATGGATATAGCTGCCAAAATTCGTGATAAACACCCGGATATAGACCTAGTGGTCGGTAACATAGGTACACGTGAAGCTGCTATCGATTTACAGAAGATAGGGGTTGATGCCATTAAGGTTGGTATAGGGCCGGGCTCGATATGTACAACTCGTGTAATAGCAGGTGTGGGTGTACCACAACTCACCGCTATCATGGAAGTAGCTAAAGAGAAAGAAGTTCCGGTAATAGCGGATGGCGGTGTAAGATATTCAGGTGACATCGTTAAGGCATTAGCAGCGGGCGCCGATTCGGTCATGTTGGGTAATATTCTTGCGGGTACCGAAGAGAGCCCTGGTGAAACTGTTTTCCTCACTGGTAGACGCTACAAGGTGTATCGAGCGATGGGTTCAATCACTGCTATGAGAGCAGGTAGTAGCGACCGTTATTTTCAGGAAGAAGAGAAGAAACTCGTACCTGAAGGTGTTGAAGGTATCGTCCCCTACAGAGGGAGGGTAGGTGAGGTACTCTTCCAGCTTATAGGTGGGTTACGTTCAGGTATGGGGTATTGTGGTGCACATACCATACGTGAGCTACAGGCGAAGGCACGTTTTATAAGGGTAACGCCAGCTGGGTTACGTGAAAGCCATCCACATAGCATAAAAATAACTAAGGAGCCACCCAACTATGAAGTTTAAATCCACGACCATAGTAGGTGTACGAAAGGGTAGCGAAGTTGCCATGGCAGGTGATGGCCAGGTAACACTCCACGAGGTTATACTAAAACACACCGCACGTAAAATACGTAAGTTATACGGTGGTAGAGTATTGGCAGGGTTTGCCGGTAGTATCGCTGATGCACTTACACTGTTTGATAAGTTTGAAACTAAACTCGATCGCTACAAGGGACAGGTCGAGCGTGCCGTGGTCGAGCTAGCCAAGGATTGGCGTACTGATAGAGTTCTACGTAGGTTGGAAGCGTTGCTTATAGTGATGGATAAAAACCACACATTTATAGTATCGGGTAACGGTGAGGTGCTCGAACCCGACGAAGATGTGATAGCAATAGGTTCAGGTGGTGGCTACGCGCTTGCAGCCGCTAAGGCGCTCATGCGATATTCAAACTTATCAGCACGCGAGATTGCAGAAGAGGCCATCCGCATAGCAGCTTCTATCTGTGTATATACGAATGATAAAATATTCGTGGAGGAACTCAAAGATGAAGCCAAATAGGTTAGACTTAGATCACCTTACTCCACCACAGATTGTTAGTGAACTTTCACGCTATGTAATAGGGCAAGATGAAGCCAAAAAAGCAGTCGCTATCGCATTACGTAACAGATGGCGTCGCCAAAAGGTGGAAGATTCGATACGTGAGGAGATCGTACCCTATAACATTATCCTCATAGGACCTACGGGTGTAGGTAAGACTGAGATTGCGAGACGGTTAGCTAAACTTGCGGGTGCGCCGTTCATTAAGGTTGAAGCTACAAAATTTACCGAAGTTGGCTACGTAGGTAGGGATGTGGAGTCTATCATTCGCGAACTGATGGACATAGCGGTTAACATGGTACGTAAGGAGATGATCGATGAAAATCTCAAAAAGGCTGAATCATTAGCCGAAGATAAACTACTAAATGCCATCATCCGGCGCTTACAGGAGGAGGGTAAAGAGGTGCCTTCAAAAGATACACTCAAGCAGATGCTACGTGAGGGAGTGTTTGATACTGAATACATTGAAATAGATACAAAAGTACCACCCTCTATCCCTATGGCAGAGATATTCATACCGGGGATGGGTCCGATGGAGCCACCTGATGAACTTATAAAAACATTGGGCCAGTTACTGCCACCCGTGCAAAAGCGTAAAAAAATGCGCGTACCGGAGGCGTTCAGGATCATCGTACAAGAGGAAGCCGATAAGTTACTCGATAAGGAACGTATGATAGAAGAAGCCAAACGTAGGGTAGAGGAGACAGGAATTGTCTTCCTCGATGAAGTCGATAAAATAGTGGGCCGTGAGACCGTAGGGCCTGACGTATCACGTACAGGGGTGCAACGTGATTTGTTACCGCTTGTCGAAGGTACTACCGTGCCTACAAAATATGGACTCATAAAGACGGATCATATCCTTTTTATAGCAGCGGGTGCATTCAGTGAGTCGAAACCCTCCGACCTGTTACCTGAATTTCAGGGCCGTTTCCCGATACGAGTGGAGTTACAACCTCTAACAGAGGAGGAATTCGCTCGTATATTAGTAGAACCCGAAAACGCACTTACTAAACAGTACAAGGCGCTGTTCAAGACAGAAGGGGTGGATCTCGAATTCACCGACACTGCTATAGCACGTATTGCATATTATGCAGCGTTGGTGAATCGCGAAACCGAGGACATAGGTGCACGTCGCCTGTATACCGTGATGTTTACATTGCTTAAGGATTATTTATATGAGATGCCACGTGAAAATATGAAAAAACTGGTAATCACTGAAGCTGAAGTTGATAAGAAACTAAAAGGGGTTGTTGAGAAGTTAGAACCTGCCCGCTACATACTTTAATGCTGCAGATCCCGGAATCTAACATAATACTCAATCTAAAAGGCATAGATAAAGCGAGTATCACTAAAGAATTGCTCGAAACTATGCACAACATAGGTGATATCGAGGGTATATTGAAGGCGATTTTGGCACGCAACAAGATCATGTCACAAGCTCCAGGTAGGGGTGTTGCCATACTTCGATATTTAGGTACACATGCCAAAACTACAAGCTTAGCCGTCGGTATAAAAAGGGAAGGTATCAACTTCGATGCGTTAGATGGTCACCCTGTATATATATTTTTTCTATTGGTATCGAATGATAGATCTAGATATGTAGATATATTGGCGGGATTGTTGCGGCTTATACAACAACCGACGGTGAGACTTAATCTGTTACGGGCACGTTCAAAGAGCCAGATCAAAAAAATTCTTGAAACCCAACCTATACAATGAAAGGCATAGGGTTGTTTTCGGGCGGCCTCGACAGTCAGCTAGCTGCCAAGCTTATAATGGTACAGAAAATAGATGTGCTACTTGTACACTTTACGCACGTATTTTTGACGCAGAAATTGGACGATGTTAAACATTATGCGGCGAATCTAGGTGCACCTCTTGAGGTGATAGATGTAAGTGAGGATATAGTTGAAATCGTTAGACAACCGAGCCACGGTTATGGTGATACAATGAACCCCTGCATCGACTGTCGTATAATGACGTTAGTTAAAGCTAAACAGTTTATGGAAGATGAAGATGACTTTATATTTACGGGCGAGGTTGTGGGGCAACGTCCGATGACTCAAATGCGGCACATCATGCGTTACATAGAACGGTGTGCTGGGTTGGAAAATAAGGTTGTACGACCGCTCTCACAGAAGCTACTGTGGGAGACTATACCCGAAAAGAAAGGTATACTCGACAGAAATCGCTTCCTTGCAATATCAGGACGTGGTCGCTATATGCAGGAAGAGTTGGCCAAGATATTCGGTATAAAAGAGTTTCCTGCACCTGCAGGTGGATGCCTGCTTACAGATCCTGGATTCTCACAGCGTATAAAAGATGCTATAGAGCATGACGAACTTTCTGTAAAAGATGTGACATTCCTGAAAATTGGTCGTCACTTCAGGCTACCGAGCGGTAGTAAATTGATATTGGGACGTAACCGTTCCGAAAATAGTAGACTCGAACAGTTAGCTGAGGAAAACGATGTATTGCTAAGGACACCTCTGAATAACACACCCATAGGGGTGTTACGGCATGGTAAGCTTGAAGATCTGCAACTCGCTATGCGGATATTGCTTCGCTATGCGAAAGGCGAGCGTCGCGTTATAGTGTGGGACAAAAAAGGTAATCGCAACTTCTTCGTAACTGAACCATTACAAGCGAGTGAAGTCGCTAAGTTTATGGTAAAATTATAAGCTTGTGGTCGATAAGTACCTGTTGACGAACCCCAAAACCTAAGTATTTTAATTCTCTATGGAAAAGGTCGATCTTATTATAGTGGGAGCAGGTCCAGCAGGTTTAACAGCTGGTATCTATGCAGGGAGGGCGAAATTAGACACTTTGATGCTCGAAAAACACACAGTCGGCGGGTTAGTTGCAACTACGGATAGGATCGAAAATTACCCAGGCTTTCCGGGGGGTATCTCAGGGGTCGAACTCGTGGAACGACTAAAAACTCAAGTCGAATCATTAGGTGTAAGAATCATACCATCTACGGAGGTGATAGAATTTGATGTAGAAGAGGGGTTCAAAAAATTCATCACCACCGATAAGACTTATTTAAGTAAAGCAGCTATAATTGCAACTGGCTGCGAACCTATCAAATTGAATGTACCAGGAGAAGCCACCCTACGTGGGCGTGGCGTTTCATATTGTGCCATATGTGATGGACCATTCTTTAAAGGTAAAGATGTTATCGTGGTAGGTGCTGGCAGTTCGGGCTTACAGGAGAGTTTATATCTTGCAAAATTTGTCAACAAGGTCACCATTATAGAGATTTTACCGCAACCCACCGGCGAGAAAATCCTGCAGGATAGGATTAAACATGTATCAAATATTGAATTGCTCACAAATCATAAGGTTATCGCTATAGAGGGTGACACTAAAGTGGAAGCCGTACGTGTATTAAATATGGTCGATAACACTGAGTACATTATCAAAGCGGATGCGGTTTTTGTGTATATGGGGTTAAAGCCAATAACTGAGTTCCTACGTGGTAAGGTGAAACTGGACTCTGAAGGGTATGTAATGACGGACGAAAATTTACAGACTTCTGTACCGGGGGTATTTGGTGCCGGTGATGTACGTCGTAAGGTATTACGTCAAATAGCTACTGCAGTAGGTGATGGTGCACTTGCCGCGTATATGGCGCAACAGTATATTGAAAAACATGGAACCTATTGAAGTAAATAGCGAGAATTTTGAAGAGGAAGTTTTAAAATCTACACTCCCTGTGGTGGTAGATTTCTGGGCACCTTGGTGCCCACCGTGTAAGGTGATCGCTCCTATACTTGAGGAGCTAGCTAACGAATACGAAGGTAAGATAAAGTTCTGTAAACTGAACGCTGATAGAAATGAATCTATCATCCTTAAGTATGAAATAAGGAGTATCCCCACACTTATTGTGTTTGTAGCTGGTAAAGAGGTGGATCGCATTGTGGGTGCGTTACCTAAAGATAAACTTACGAGATGGCTCGACAAAATATTGGGGGAATGATGCGATGGCTAACTATATGCATTATGATGATAGGTGTAATAAACTGTAAGAATGAAGAAGCCAAAAAGGCACCAAACTTCACACTGGAGGATTTGCAAGGTAACAGGCATTCACTGATTGATTATGAAGATAAAATTGTTGTGTTGGATTTTTGGGCCACATGGTGCGCTCCATGTCGTGTAGAGATACCACATCTTAAGCGAATACAACATGAGTATGGTAAGAAAGGGGTTGTAGTCATAGGGGTAGCGGTATCCGATGAAAAAGATAGGGTACGCGATTTCGTACAACAGATGGACATAAATTATCTCATTTTGATGGGCACTAATCGCGTAGCCCAAATTTATAAAATACAAGCTATACCTACAACTTATGTGTTAGGTAGGGGTAACCTCATACATAAGAAGTTTGTTGGCTTCTACCCGGGTATGGAGAATGCGCTAGTGAACATCTTAGATAGTCTTATAACCTTAAAACCCCAATAATATGGCGGGTAAGCTATACTCAGTAATGTTTACGGGAGTTGGTGGTCAGGGCGTACTAGTAGCTAGTGATATACTTGCAATAGCTGCAATGTATGCAGGTTATGATGTTAAGAAGAGTGAAGTCCACGGTATGGCACAACGTGGTGGTAGTGTCGAGAGTGGGGTAAGGTTTGGTAATAAAGTTTTCTCTCCTCTCATAGGTATGGGGGAGGCCGATTTCTTGGTAGCGTTTGAAAAGCTTGAAGCCTTACGTGCACTTAAATATTTACGTAAAGGGGGTACCTGTCTGATAAATGACTATGAGTGGATGCCACTCTCAGTGCTTACGGGTGAATTTACATATCCCCATGATGTTCTAGATAAGGTCAAAAAGTATGCTGAAAAAGCTTATCTATTGCCGGGGTTGGAATTGGCAAAACGTGCCGGTAACACACGTACATTGAACGTGGTTATATTGGGTGTGTTGGCACGTTTCTTGCCACTACCTCAAGAGGCGTGGATGTACGCGCTTAACAATCGTATCAAGAAAAACTACATAGATGTAAACAAAAAGGCATTCGAGCTAGGTAATAAATTCACGTTATGAAATACATCTTACGGCACTTGTCCCCCCGTAAGGGTAAATTGTTGTTGATACTATTGTTGATGATCATATATGCTGTATTATCCGGAGTATCTTTAACAGCGATAATGCCGCTGGTGAGCTCCATATTTCGTGTGGATACACAAACATCCGGTATTCTTGGCAACTTTAACCAGTATTTTCTAAGATATGCACCTATGCAAGCAGTGATTTTGATAAGTGGCCTCATTGTGGTGGTCTTCTTGTTACGTGGTATTGTGGGATATGCTCAGCGTTATCTTGGAGCAAAATTGGAAGAAAGTATCATCAAAGAGATACGCGATAAGCTTTATACACATATACATGCTTTGCCACTGTCATACTTTGTGAAAGAACATTCGGGTCACCTGATAGCTAGGGCAACGAGTGACGTTGACGGTATCAGACGTGGTATAAAGGATGGATTTTTGCCTATTATTCGTGAGACTATGCTTATATTGGTATACAGTGGGATAGCGATATATTTATCACCTATACTCTTTTTGTATACGGCGATTATATTCTTGCCAATATTTCTCATCATACAGCGGTTGGGTATGAAATTACGTTATGAAAGCGAGCGCGTACAGAATAGGATGGCAAAAGTGACGCGTGCACTGAGTGAAACTTTTGGTGGTATAAAGGTGATAAAAGCCTATGCAGCAGAAGCCGAAGATAAGCGCAGGTTCGATAACCTCACGCTTGCCCATATGCGGACCATGTTGAAATTTGAGCGTCTAAGTCTCATAGGTACACCGCTGGCGGAGTTCATGTTTGCGCTAGCGATAGCGGTTATGTTGATATTAGGGGCATATGCAATATTTATTAAACATGTACTGACAGCGTCCGAATTCATATTATTTATAGGTGCAATAGTGGCACTCGTACAACCAATACGAAACGTTGCACAGGCTAATTCATTGTTACAACGTGCAATAAATGTAACGGATCGTGTATATAGGGTAATGGAATTACCTTGTGAACGTCCACATGGTGGTATACCATGGTGTGGGCTTAAGGAATGTATAGTGTTTGATGACGTACATTTTGCGTACAATACAGATTATGTATTAGTAGGGGTTAGTTTTAGCATCTACAAAGGCGAGAAGATAGCACTTATAGGTACATCGGGGGTGGGTAAGACTACAATTGTCGATTTATTGCTCGGTTTTTACGAACCCACCCGCGGTAGGATAATCGTGGACGGTTACGATCTACGTGAGATAGATCTAAAAAGTTGGCGCAAACGTATAGGGGTGGTAACCCAAGAACCGATACTGTTTAATGCCACCATCATAGAAAATATAACACTCGGCGAACCTACAGTTGATATTAGAAGGGTGAAACGTGCCGCTATACTTGCACATGCAGATGAATTCATAAGTAAATTGCCGGATGGCTATAACACCATAATAGGGGAGAGGGGGGTTACATTATCAGGGGGTGAACGTCAACGGCTGGCACTTGCACGCGCTATTTACAAAGAACCGGAAATACTGATACTGGATGAAGTAACTGCATATCTGGATCGGGAGTCAGCTCAAAAGATAGAAGCTGCACTTGAAGAGGTGCTTAAGGGACGAACTGC
>CBFDTI010000046.1:0-10283 GCA_965612795.1 uncultured bacterium
TAAGCCCACCAAGGTGTACGTAGCTGATGGTACATTACGTGCGATATATTTGACAGCTGGTAAGCATAATGTTGAATTTACGTGTAAATCGAAACTTTTCTATGTAACAGGGATCATCACACTTATCGGGTGGATCATCGTTCTTGCTGCGACTTTAACAGAACTTGTGAGAAAAAGGCACAAGGTACATGATTAGCCGTACTTGGGTAGAGATAGATTTGGCTACATTACGTCATAATTTAACCGTGATAAAGGAACGTTTGAAGGATAAGAAATTACTGGCAGTAGTTAAAGCTGATGCATATGGGCATGGCTTGGATGGACTTGTGCCGGTGCTCGACCACTACATCGATTTTTGGGGAGTAGCTTCATTGGATGAAGCTTTCAAAATCAGAAATAACAAACCCATAGTAATACTATCGCCGATATTACAACCTGAGGTTACACCAGTTGTTGAAAATAGTTTCATACCCACCGTAAGTTCTATGGAGATTGTACATGCACTATCTAAGGAGGCCCAAAAGCTGGGCAAACTAGTCAACATATTCGTTGAGGTGGACACAGGTATGAGGCGTACAGGGGTGCCGCTTGAAAAAGCCATAGAATTTATCAACCGTATGGAGGATATCCCGAACATTAAGATAATGTCGATATTTACACACCTGGCGACTGCAAGTCTACCTGAAGGGGGGGCGAAAGTACTGGAGCAGGTACGGCGTTTCCGTAATTTATTGAAAGGGCTACGTAATTCTTACATGGTGCATGTTGCTAATAGCGCAGGTTGGTTGAGGTTCCCTGAAACCTACGAGGGATTCGACCTCGTACGCATAGGAATATTGATATACGGGTTATCACCGTTCGATCAGAAGCCCCCTATACCGGTTAAACCCATACTTGAATGGAAAACGCGCATCGTCGATATAAGATGGGTAGATGAAGGCATGGGGGTGAGCTACGACCATATATTTATTGCACCTTGTAGGATGAAACTCGCTACATTGAGTGTAGGTTATGGTGACGGCTATCCAAGGAGTTTATCAAATCGCGGCTATGTGATGATACACGGTAAGAAAGCCCCTATAGTAGGTAAGGTATGTATGGATCTAACAATTGTTGACGTCACTAATATATCAGATGTAAAAATAGGGGATGAGGTCACCCTGGTAGGTCCTGGTATCACAATGGAAGAAGTTGCGAAGCTTGCTGATACAGTAAACTATGAGGTCGCTACACGAATAAGTCCAAGGGTACCTCGCATATATTTGGAGAAATAAGACGATGAAGAAAATCACCATCCCATACCTTTGGGAGTTAAAGCGCAAAGGTGAAAAGGTTGTTTTACTCACCGCATACGACTATATGATGGCGGCAATCGAGGATATGTTAGGGGTTGAGGTCATACTCGTGGGTGATTCATACGGTACAACATTAATGGGATATTCTGATACGTTGCCGGTTACTATGGAAGAGATGTTGGTCGCCACCCGTGCAGTAGCACGTGCAGTCAAAAATGCCATGCTGATAGTCGATATGCCATTTATGAGCTATCAAGTATCGCCAGAGGATGCCATACGTAACGCGGGTAAGTTTATGAAAATAGAGGGGGTAGATGGTGTAAAGCTCGAAGGTGGTGCCCACATAGCACCTACAGTGGAGCGGCTCGTCAAATGTGGTATACCGGTGATGGGACATGTAGGGTTGCTACCACAGAGTATAAAGCAGATCGGTGGTTACAAGGCAAGAGGTAGAACTGATGTGGAGGTTAAGCAATTAATAGCGGATGCGAGAGCACTCGAATCTGCGGGCGCGTTCTGCATAATTGTGGAGGCGGTAAAGAAGGAAGTTACACCATTGATAAAAGAGGCGGTCGATATCCCTGTGTATGGAATAGGGGCAGGCCCACATTGTGATGGCCAGATACTGGTTGTGTACGATATATTAGGGCTTACACTGTTGCCTAAAGTGCCCAAATTTGTTAAGAAATATGCCGATATTAAGTCAATGATCGAAGCTGCCATCAAGCAATACATCGAGGAGGTGAAATCGGGTCGCTATCCAGATGACAAACATTCATATTGATGGCAACTGAATTTGAAATAGTTGAGTTTCTCAGGACTATGTTCCCACATATTGGGGATGATGCTGCTATATTCGAGCTCAAAGATAAAGGAGTTGTATCGGTTGATACGTTCATCGAACGTATACATTTCCCTGCAATAGATACGAGCATATTTTCGTTATACGATATCGGCTACAGGGCGACAGTAGCTACACTTAGTGATATAGCTGCTATGGGAGGTAAGGCCTTGTACCTGCTTGTAAGCATAGGGGTTAAGAAAGGTGATAGGGCATGGTTTAAAGAACTTTACGATGGAGTGCAGCAAGTCCTTAATATGGCAAGCGTCGCACAGGGTGTCGAGGTTAAAGTTGTAGGTGGTGATATAACGTATTCGGAGAATCTTATGATATCCATGACGGTGATCGGTGAAGCAGCTACCCCAATCATGCGTGGAGGGGCCAAACCCGGTGATAAAATAGGTGTGACGGGTGAGCTCGGTCGTGTCAAGCTGGCATGGTACACTCTAAAGCAGGGTGGTGTATTGCCTGATTGGCTTAGAATAAAGTTGTTGCAACCACCGCTCAGGTTAAAGGAAGGATTAACACTTCGTGACCATGTACGTGCGATGATCGATATATCGGATGGGTTGCTACTGGATCTATCCCATATATTGAGGATGAGCGGTAATTTAGGTGCAGTCATTAATCTGGAAAAACTTCCTGTACTCAACGATGTACGCAAATGGTGTGAAAAGCAAGGACTTAATCCTATCGAATATGCACTCAGTAGTGGTGAGGAGTTTGAACTACTTTTTACCTATCCACCAGAAGTGGAGGAACAGATTAATATAAGGTTCACACCAATAGGTGAAATAACCCACCAGCCTGGTATTTATGATAATCAAGGTTGTAAGTTAACCCCAAGGGGGTGGGATCACTTCGCACGACGTACTAACCCACCTAACACACCGCCTACTAACCCAAGTACTGCGTAGTATAAGAAACCCAACATTATACTACCACCAATTATACTGCCAACGAATCCACCTACCAGCCCACCGATGAATCCTCCCAATATTGTGAGGAACAAGAATGCAAGCACTCCACCAACTATACCGCTACAGAAGCCTGCCCATAAGCCGGTTATGGGGCCCCTATCAGCTAAAATGCCAGCAATAAAGCCCGCAATTATGGGACCGGCCACTGGGATGAAGCTTAAAACGATCATCGCTATAAACCCTATCACTACAGCTACTAAGAACATGCTACCTCCTTATTCTTAAATTTTTCAACCGATACTTATGATTACAGTAACACATTTTAAATTCCATAAATTAATACCACGGAATACCATGTGTCAACTTAGGTCATAATATAGGTTGAAAAAGTTGACATCACATGAAGTAAATTATTTTGTTAAGGGTGAGAGGATTCATAATTTCGAACTGGTGGGGCTTAATATTCTAAAAAGGAGGAGATAATGTTTCTGTTTATCTTGGTAATCTTAGGTATAACCCAATACGTGGGGGATGAGTTAGTAATCAAAGTGGATAAGCTCACAGCTGTGCAACTAAAACATGGTGATACAAAGGCGCTACTACCTGCGGGGATAGAAATTAAGTGGCTGGAACCACTCTTTCCGGGTACGCACACAAAGAGGGGAGGAGAATTACTTGATAGATGTTTTAAGTTGAAGCTTGGTGGAAAGGGGATGCTCGAATCCGCTATGGCTAAACTCATAGCCCTACCGGGGGTTGAAGACGTGCAGCCTATTGCCATACATGAGTTCGATATCGTACCTAACGACCCTAAGCTCTCATATCAATGGTATCTCGACCAAGCAAACGACTGTGATATAGATGCACCTGAAGCCTGGGATACAACCACTGGATCGAACACAGTAGTGGTAGCTGTGGTAGAGACAGGTATCCAGTACACGCACGAAGATTTGGTTGACAATATATGGGATAACCCTGACGAGATACCGAATAATGGTGTGGATGACGATGCTAATGGTTACGTAGATGATACATTAGGATGGGATTTTGTCGATGGTCAGATGGGTAGTTATGCATGGTGGCCGGGTGAGGATTCGCTAACGGAGGATAATGAGCCGTTGGATTTCAATGGCCACGGTACACATGTGGCCGGTATAATAGGTGCGGTTACAAACAATAACATTGGGGTGGCAGGTGTTAATTGGGACGTTAAGATAATGTGTTTAAGGGTGGGAGGCTCAGTCAATGTGGGTGGTCAAGAAAGGGGTGCATTGCGAACAGATTGGGCGGCAAAAGCTATCGTCTATGCGGTAGATGAGGGTGCTCACATAGTCAACTGTTCGTTTGGTACATCGGCGACTGGTGGATTACCATATGCTGCATGGTATGCAGCACAGAATGGGGTGCTTATCGTACATGCTGCAGGTAACGACGATTCAGAGACAGCGGACTATTTTGGTAAGCGTGATGAGATATTGAATGTAGCGGCCACTAATTCAAGCGACCAGAAAGCGAGTTTCTCAAATTATGGGGATTGGGTGGATGTGTGCGCACCGGGGACAAATATCTACAGCACGTATTCGCGATGTGATACAATAAGATACTGCGATACTGGATATACCTACATGTCTGGTACCAGCATGGCGACCCCCGTAGTAACAGGTATAGCTGCGTTGGTTAAGGCCAAACAACCCTCATGGACATCCAAACAGCTATATGCAAGGGTTTACGGTATGGTTGATACTATAGATCATCTGAATCCCGGTTATGAGGGAAAACTCGGATCCGGTCGTGTCAATGCCTATTATGCGGTGAATTTTGCGCCAACATTTAACCCGAGGATAGTAGCTGATACAATAAAAGTGACATACACATATACACCGAAAACAACATTCGTAGATTCGATATATAATCATACCTACTATAGGGACTGGAGGTCGAACTCATGGAGTATGAACTACTACATAGCGACTAAGCTAACACCGAGATGTCATCCATGTACGGTGGATTCACTTGAAATCCGATTTCGTGTGTATAATGGTGAGCCGTCAGATTCTGATACGGTATTTATATGGACAGACAGTGGCGGTGAACCCGGCACTTTACTACGTAATGTGGTGTGGGATATACCAGCAAGTAGTGGATGGTATCTGAAAACGGTGAAAATCGATCCACCCGTAACAATAGACACAGGAAGTTTCTGGGCAGGCTATAGAGCATTTACAATTGGTAACAACGCATTAAGATCTGTGACCGATACATCGGTCAGATACCCAGTTGAGGGTATTAACAAATACAGTAGTGACAGACAAACATGGTATACCTTTACATATAATGGCAAGGAACGCGATTTCATAATAACCGCATTTGTAAGGTATAGTGGAAAAACAGATAGTGGGTGGGTCAAAAACGTGGGTAACTTTACGTTGAGAGTGGCAAGCTCCGAGACCTCAGATACAAACTGGATAATAGGGTGGCAGCCACGTAGGTTTGAGATCGAACCAGGTGAATCACTAGCCATACATGTGGAGGTTGATACCACTCTATCGGATGGTACATATTCAGGTAGTATCACCCTTTATACGAACGATCCGGATAGTAATCCGTTTATATTGCCGGTGAAATATACAGTTTCACCTGTAAGTATTGCCGAAAGAGTGGAGCAACTCCGTGTACCTCGGTTGATGGTGTACCCAACTATAGGTGCTGGTGTATTCCAGATAAAGTATTCAGTTGCACATAAATGTAAGTTGACTGTATACGATGTGATGGGTAGAAAACTATACAGCATACCCGTGGAACGTACCGGTACCCATATGTGGAGAGTATCGAATGATTTTAAACCCGGCATATATTTTGTACACCTGGAAGGTACGAAACTAGTGAGCAAGGTTATACTGATTCAGTGAACGCGCCTGGAGGGACTCGAACCCCCAACCAGCGGATCCGAAGTCCGCTGCTCTATCCTGTTGAGCTACAGGCGCTAAAGCAATGCCCCCAGGAGGAATCGAACCTCCAACCCTCGGATTAGAAATCCGATGCTCTATCCAATTGAGCTATGGGGGCGTTTACTATATTTATAGTAAGAGAAAACAACGAACGTCAAGCCTTACCTCTGAATGGATGTGTCAAAAGGGTGCGCAATGTTGTACGTAGTTTACCTTGTTTCCACACTATGATAATGATTAGGTTGTCGCAAAATTCTGATATCACCTGTAAGCATGCACCACATGGGTAGACAGGCATATCCGTGGGCGTATAGACAGCGAGCATTTTGAACTCCCTGTAACCGTGACTCAATGCGTTAAATACTGCCACACGTTCAGCACATATTGTTAACCCCAATGATGCATTCTCCACATTCGCACCGGTGAATATTTGGTTATCCTCAGTAAGTATAGCTGCACCCACCCTGAAGTTTGAATAAGGGGAATATGAGAATTTACATGCTTTTTGGGCTGCTTCGATCAGTTTATCCTCCATACTTTAAAATTAATCTGGGTTGCCATACCGCAAGCTTGATTAACTTTACGAATGTTGACCGTTCTGAAGCTGCGTGCTATACAGTTGGGTACATTGGTACGCTACATAAGTGGAAGGTTTGTAGGCTATAAAATAGCGGTAATGTTGGGGTTGTTGGCGTTCATCGTACTTCGGGGACGACGTCATCGGATACGTGATAACCTTCTGAATATTATTGGTAAAACGTCGGGTATATGGCGTAACTTTGTAAATTTTGCCCTTACCTATACAGATTTTTTGGCAATACCACGGATGAAGTGTGAGGATTTCAAAAAGCTCGCCCAACCAGAGGGGCTCCAGTACCTTGACGAGGCACTCAGCTTAGGTAAGGGGGTGCTCTTCATCAGTGCACATATGGCAAATACTGAGCTAGCTGCTTGTTATATTACAAGCTACGGTTACGATACGGTTACAGTAGCTGAGCTGCGCGGAACAGGTGAACGCTGGTATGAGATGATGAATAAATTCCGTTCACACACGGGGATGGAGGTGTTACCGCTCGAGGATGCGAGCACCCCTAAACGTATAATAGAGCGGTTACGTGCTAATAAAGTAGTGGTGTTGTTGGGTGACAGGGATATCACAGGAAGGGGGGTAGAGGTTTGTTTCTTAGGTAAGAGGATGAAATTACCCAAAGGACCTGCACGGTTGGCACTTGCCACAGGTAGCCCAATAGTTACTGCATTTTTTGTGAAAGGCGCTCGCAAATATAAAGCATGGGTCGATCCCATAATCGATTACAAACCCACTGGCAATAAAGAAAAGGATATCAAAAATATTACCCAAATAATAGCTAGAAGGCTTGAAGTTGTAATCCGAAAATATCCACACCAGTGGCATGTATTCCAAGTAAAATGGAACGAACTCGCAAACTGCGCATAGCACTTGTGTCGAGCCATTATTATCCACATGTGGGAGGAGTATCCGAGCATATTTATCATTTATGGAGACAGCTCAAACGTAAAGGGCATTCTGTAAAAATAATCACAGGTAAGATGGAAGGTACTGCACCCAACGAGTATGATGTGATAAGGGTAGGTAAAGGTATGTTGTTCCCAATACCGTTGAACTTGTCGTTTTCGAGGTTCACAATAGGTGGAAAGTTACCTGGGGAGCTCAGAAAAGTGTTGAAGGAAGGTAAATTCGACATCGTACATATTCATGAGGGGCTGGTACCATTTTTACCACTACTCACGATAAGGTATTCTGATGCACGTAAGGTATTGACATTTCATGCGGGGTTCGATAGAAGCCTATGGTACGGAATTATGCGACCTATACTTGAGCCATACTTTACAGAGCTTGATGCGGTGATAGGGGTTTCGGAGGTGGCAGTTAACTCACATAAACAGTACTTTCCTGGTAAGTATAGGATTATACCTAATGGGATTGATGTTGATAAATTTCAACCTAACGGCAAGAAGATAGAGGCATTACTTAAATATAAGTATAGGTTATTATTTGTTGGTAGGTTGGAACCACGTTCCGGCTTACCGTATCTATTAAAGGCGATGACACATGTGGTGCGTGCTGTACCTGAAGCGGTGTTGGTTGTTGTGGGTGAAGGTCCCTACCGATATAAATATCAAAGGATGGTACCTTCCCATGTATCTCAAAACATAATATGGTGTGGCCGTATACCACCTGAATCGGGCCTGTTGCCATGTTACTACAGGACAGCTGACTTGTTTGTGGCACCTTCACCCGGTGGACATTCGTTCGGCATTACGTTATTGGAAGCCATGTCAACCGGCATCCCGGTGGTGGCATCTTCGATATCTGGCTATAGGCAGCTCGTTGACGATGGTAAAACCGGTTTACTTGTACCGCCGGGCGACGTCAGCACATTGGCTGAGAAGATCGTCATGTTGCTCCAGGATACGCGATTAAGGCATACACTTGGCAGTAATGGACGTCGCAAGGCGTTACAGTTTGCTTGGGATAAAGTAGCCGATACTGTGGAGAAGGTTTATTATGAACTGGTATGATGGTAGTACTCGCTTACCATAAGCTCACAAGATGGGAGTGGGGTGGTACTTGGGTGTTACCTAGCGAGTTCAAGAAACAGATGCAATACATAAAGTCAAGAAATATAAAGGTTGTAAAGCCTGACGAGTTTGATGTAGGTTCAGAGCTTGCTGGTATACTCATAACGTTTGATGATGGGTACGCTGATATATACAAAGTGGCGTTCCCGTTATTGGAACAGTTGAATTTCAGCGCACTGGTGTTTCTTGTGGTTGATTATATCGGTAAGGAGAATACATGGGATGCAAATATAGGGTTCAGACGTTACAAGCATCTTAATTGGTATCAGATACGGGAAATGCAACGTTATGGCATAAAGTTTGGGTCACACTCGTTGACACATCCGGATTTACGTAAAGTAGCGCGTGCCACAGCAATCCGTGAGATAATGGATTCGAAGAAATTGCTCGAAGATAAGCTAGGTGAAGCTGTCGATTACTTTTCGTATCCGTTCGGTTTGTATAATGAGGAGCTTGAAGATATTGTTGCGGCTGCTGGTTATAAATGTGCGTTTTCACTTAATCCATTCTCAAGGTCACGTTGGAGCTATGGTAGGTTAGCGGTTTATGTTGTAGATACACTGTGTTGGTTTAAAAATAAGATTTATCCGAGTTCACCACTATTTAAGGTGGAACAGTTCAAGTCACGCACAATAAACCGATTTGGAGCACTCACATTTATTTGGAAACAGATGATCACTCGCGTGTAAGTTGTGCGAATATCTCCTCAAGAGATAAACGTTTGCTTTCCAACCCCCATAGGGTCCAGCCACGTTCTTTGACGAAGTTAAAAACATGCGGCCGTATATCCGTATGACTTTTGATCTCCCATATATGACGAGTCTCGATCGACTTCACAATTTTAGCATCTATTATATCTGGTATTCCAGACCAATCAATATCTGTGGGCCCCTCTATCTCCGCATGGATGACAGTCTCACCGCCTGAAATTTCGTGTAATTTATCACGCGGTGTGTCGGCAACTATTTCACCTTTGTGAATAATGATGATACGTTTTGCGATACTTTCAGCCTCTGGCAGTATATGGGTTGATAACAGAATCGTTTTCTCCTTGCCAAGCTCTTTTATGAGCTCACGTACCTGTATGCTTTGGATAGGATCGAGTCCTTCGGTAGGCTCGTCCAATATCAGTATAGGTGGATCATGCAATATAGCTTGTGCCAACCCCACACGCCGTTTGTAACCGCGTGATATCTCACGTATGGGGCGATCGAGTACGTCGCAGATCCCTAACCGCTCCGATACCTCACCTATACGGTGTGAGAGACGCTCAACCCCATGAATCTTACCCAAAAATGATAGATATTCACGCGGTGTCATCTCCTCATAGAGGGGGTTAGTTTCTGGTAAATATCCTATGAGCTTCTTAACTTTCAGCGGATGTTCGAGAATGTTGTAGCCACCTATTTCACAGTATCCGCTCGTGGGCGGGAAATAGCCTGTGAGTACACGTAAGGTGGTAGTTTTGCCTGCACCGTTGGGGCCTAGGAATGCAACTATTTCACCTTTTTCTAACCTAAAAGATATGTTATTAACTGCTATAAAGCCGTCATATGCTTTAGTTAGATTGTGTACCTCGATCATGATCCCCCCCTATTTTCGATAGGTAGAACGAGATCTTTAGCGTTTCACCAGCTGCTACGGTTACCTTTTTGAT
>CBFDTI010000047.1:0-10209 GCA_965612795.1 uncultured bacterium
CAGTTAAAGGCGTTGACATACAGTATTTTTAAGATATAAAGATTAGGATGATTTTCCGTCGTAAAAAGAAGTTAAAACCTGTTCCTCCTAAGCCTGTACCTGATGGCTTATGGTTAAAATGTGACAAATGTAATAACATACTATATCGCAAGGAATTGGAGAAAAACCTATCAGTATGTCCAAAGTGTGGCCATCACTTCCGTATACCAGCACGAAGATACATTGAGATATTGACGGATGGGTTTGAAGAGTTTGACAAAAATTTATCACCAGCAAACCCACTTAACTTCCGTGAGTATGAAGAGAAATTACACAAAGATCAGGAGAAGACCGGCTTAAAGGATGCCATAGTGACAGGTAAAGCGAAAATCGGCTCCCACACAGTGGCTTTGGGGGTGATGGACTTCTTCTTCCGTGGTGGCAGCATGGGTAGTGTAGTTGGTGAGAAAGTCAAACGCCTCATATGTTATGCGATGGAGAATGACTTTCCATTGGTCATAGTGGGTGCATCCGGTGGTGCACGTATGCAGGAAGGTATACTATCGCTTATGCAGATGGCAAAAACTGCGGCCACATTGGCTGAGTTCCACGAAAAGGGTGGCCTGTTCATAAGTGTGCTAACAGATCCCACGATGGCAGGTGTCATGGCATCTTATGCATCGTTAGGTGATATCATAATCGCCGAACCTGGTGCACTGATAGGGTTTGCTGGCCCCAGGGTGATCCAACAGACGATAAAGAAAGAGTTACCGCCTGGGTTTCAGCGTGCCGAGTTTATGTTAAAACATGGTATGGTGGATATCGTTGTACCAAGGCAAAAGCTGAAGGATACCATTGTTAAGATATTGGATTTCTTCAGCAATGAAAAACACTAAGGGGGTAAAATGAGAAAATTACCAGTATGTGGGGTGTTAATTTTTGTCTATTCCACCTTGAGTGCTATAGCTGTAAGCCGTGTGGCAACAACTTCGGCACAGTTCTTGAAGATTGGCATAGGTGCACGTGAAACCGGGCTTGGTGAAGCTGTAGTTGCTGGCGTATCAGGTGATGTAAGTGCTATTTACTGGAACGTAGGTGCTATGTCGCGAGCACATCTAAATAAGTTCATAGCAACACATACTGATTGGTTTATGGATACGCGGTTGGACTTTGTTGGTGTACTTGTACCCATACGTAGGGTAGGTGTGATCGGGGTAGCACTTACCGCTTTCAATGCAGGTGAGTTCGAGCAAACCACACTTGATGAGCAAGAAGGTACTGGGGTCAAGTTTACTGCAGGTGCGTATGCATTGCATATCGCATTTGGTAGAAACCTTACTGATAGGTTTTCGTTTGGGGTAGGTGCCAAGTATATCACCGAGAATATTTGGTTGATGCGTGCTTCTAGTTTTGCGATAGATGTAGGTATGCTGTACGATTTAACCCGCAACTGTAAGCTTGGTATATCGTTATCGAACTTCGGTGGCTCCATGCGACTCTGGGGTGAAAATACTCGTATACTATATCCAATAACGGAATGGCAACAAGAGCTCGGTACGGGTGTATTGGGTGATTTACGTACAGAGAGCTGGACATTACCGTTGAGGTTTCAGGTGGGGTTGAACTGGAACTTTATGTTGACACCTTCCACCAAGTGGACAGTAGAGGTGGATGCTGTGCATCCAAACGACAATTACGAGTACATAAATGTGGGGCTGGAGGTATCGTTCCTCAACATGCTATTTGTACGGTTAGGCAAGAAGGATATTGGGGGTAAGGTAAGCGATGAACGTTTCTCTATGGGGATAGGTCTAAAGTTAAGACCGGCAGCTATTAAGGTGCCACTCACACTGGATTACACATATACCGATTACACATATCTAGGTAAGGTTCAACGTATAGGGGTACGGCTTGGTTGGTAATCAATAGATCCTACGTATTATCTGTAGTAGCGAATCCTGATACGTACGTACCTCTTTTACGGGCATTGTATAGCCCTGTGTCATCATAGCGAACGCCAGCAGGTGGCCATTTTCCGTTATTGTATAGCCGGCAAGCCCGCTCACACCAGCCATTGTACCCGTCTTTGCACGTACTACATAAGGGGTGGATTCGAACCTATTGCGTAGGGTACCGTCTATACCCCCTATGGGTAATGAAGCTACAAATTCGTATAGGTAGCTAAATTGGTGATAGATATAGATCAATAATTGTACAAGCTCGTATGGGGATATGAGATTATAACGAGATAACCCGGAACCATCTACTATCTTATGTGGATAGTCGTTAATACCTACCTCTTCAAGGAATTCCTCTACTACAGTTAGACCTTTATCGGCGGTACCAGGTACGCCTTTAAGTTCTGCGCCTATGGCTTTGAGCAAATGTTCTGCTATGAAGTTGGAACTCCATTTGTTTAGCTCAAAAACTATTTTACTCAAACATGGTGAATAGTGTACCCATAAAGTTTCAACCTCTGCAGGTGTCACACCATAAACTACGGAACCACAAACCTTGACTCCCATACGTTCGAGGTTCTCTTTCAACAGATAACCAACGTAAAGGGCAGGTTCATCAACCGTTCTGTACACACGTAGTTCACCATAACTCTGCGGTAATTCACCCTTAATGATCAGCTTGTTAACGGTTTGCTCATATACTCTATCAACCTCTATGGTTGTTTCACCACTGTCTATGGTTACGGCATTATTGCAGATGACGATAAAGTTGGTGGGTGGTTCGAGCCTCACACGAGGTGGGTTACCCACATCGCTAGGTTTTATTATCACCTCTATCAAATCATAGTTGACATTAAGTGCACTTATGTTGGGGTTGAAAGGGTGTGGCCCTTCGTCCCACATCCAACCCTTACCTTTACGGATGGTATCGAAATATGATTCGTCTACAAAAATATGGCGCAAGGAGTCGATACCATACCATTTTATTTCACGTGCTGCTAACTCTACGTCTTTTGACAACAGCAACGGGTCGCCGGTACCCTTAATGTAAATATCGTCCCCGTTTTTGAAGAAATAGGTTTTAAACTTATAATCAGTACCTAACTTCGCAAGTGCAGTAGCAGCCGTAATAAGTTTAAGAGTTGAAGCGGGTGTAAACAGCTTATGGCCATTGTATTCGTATAGAAGTTGTCCCTCATTAAGATCGTAGACCACTATACCGAAGGTAAGTTCAGGTGGTAAACTTTGGATGAACTCTGTAATAGTTTCGTGTGATGCTACTACGTACGAGACGAGTGCTACTTTGTTTATTGCACAGCCGCTGAGTAGTACAATAAGAGGTAGGATTATGCGCTTCATAGGGATAGACCCATGAAACCAGCGAACCCCAGAAACGCAAGCGACATAAGTGACGCCATTATAAATACGATAGGAGCACCTTTCAACACCTCGGGTATAGAAGCGAGTTCCAAGCGCTCCCTGATACCAGCCATAAGCAATAAAGCGAGTGCAAACCCTAGCGCTGTACCTATTGCGAAGACTGTCGCCTCTATAAAGTTGTAGTTTTCATTGATCACAATGAAAGTCACCCCTAATATTGCGCAGTTAGTTGTTATCAAAGGCAGGTATATACCAAGTGCTGTGTACAGAGCGGGTGCAATCCTCTTGAGCAATATTTCAATAAACTGCACCAATGAGGCGATCACAAGTATAAAAGCTGCCGTACGCAGGAATACAAGGTGCCACGGTTGGAGCACAAAATGGTATATCGGCCAGGTTATCCATGTAGCAAGTAGCATGACAAAGAATACAGCAGCTGCCATACCACCGGCAGTATCGAGGCGCCTCGATACACCAAGGTACGGACATAACCCCAGGAAGCGCATCAACACAATGTTGTTCACCAGTAATGCTGAGAACAGTATGAGTAAAAGATTATGCTGCATCACTCTACCTCACCACCTAATGTACCGAAAACTATAGCTAACCCTATGAATAACCCACCCGCATGGTACTTCGGTGCACCTAACACTTCGTAGCCACCTTCAGCTTTCCAGACGGTCTCAACAGGTGAGTACCCGTACTCCACACGTAGCTGTAGCCCCACAAATGTGGGCATATACTGTAGGAGTAAGCCAAGCTTTACCATGTAGTTGTCTGCCATCAAGCGTGCTACACCCTGAGGGGTTACAAATAATGAGTCGAAATGCCACGAAACGTTAGCTGGACCTATCGACAAAGTTTGTTTCTCGCCACCCAACCCTATGTAAGGTGCAATGAATGCTACACCAGACAATGGACGGACATAGCCGAGTTCAAAAAACCCACGATTGATTTCAAGTTTCACAAATGTGTTGACGCTTTCGGTATGTAGTAAACTGGTGCCACCACCTCCTCCTATGAATAGCCGTCCAATTATACCGTAACCTGCACCACCTTTGTAGAAGACGGGTACGTCGAATTCAGCGATATCAAATTGGGTTAGCTTATCGTTGAGTGTACCCAAATTACTCCAATAGCTACCTAATAACATGCCACCGCACCCCCCGTAGAGTAGGTTGATACATAACACGAGTGGGGTCAGCATCCTATCCCCCTGTCCTCGAGTTTCGGAACGCTGAACATCATCTTTCTTCTAAGGTTAAAATATTTCTTGTGTATATACGTCAATATTCTAACTAAATTACTATCGTCCTGTGACGGGCTGCGTGACAGTTAAGGTTAACCGCTACGGGCATGGTCGCAATATGACACGGGTATGTTTCTACATGTACTGCAAGTGCGGTAACCCTACCACCGAGCCCCATCGGTCCTATACCGAGTTGGTTGATCTCATCCAGCAGCTCACGCTCAAGTTGTGCAAACCTATCATCTGGATGGTGTGACCCTATCCTACGTAGTAGTGCACGTTTGGCAAGATACGCAACGTAGTCGAACGTACCACCTATACCTACACCGACGATAACGGGAGGACATGGTCTACCACCTGAACGTTTGACACGCTCGATTACGAACCGTTTAACCCCTTCTATGCCCTCGGCAGGTGATAACATTGCTACTTCTGCCATGTTTTCGGCACCACCACCTTTCGGCATAAACGTGAGTTTGAGTTTATCACCTGTCACGGTATGTATATGTGTAGCTATCGGTGTGTTATCTCCTGTGTTTTTGCGATCAATAACTGGGTCATCCACTATGGACTTACGTAGGTACCCTTCCTTATAGCCACGACGTGTACCCTCCTCGAGCGCCTGTTCAAGTGTACCACCTTTGATGTAAATTTCAGAACCTAACTCAACAAAGAACACCGCAAACCCAGTATCTTGACATATAGGTAACCGTTCTTCACGTGCAATCTCATTATTCTCGATAATCTGTGCAAGTATCTCCTTACCGATGGGTGATTCCTCTTTCTCGTAGGCGGCTTTGATTGCATTCATAACATCATCCGGCAAATAGCAATTAGCATCTATAACGAGTTGCTTTACTTTGTCGACAAGCTCGTCAAATTCTATAACACGCATGATACCCCCTATTTAAGATCATAGGATGATCTTAAGCCCATCATACGCTACTTCAATATCTGGGAATATTTCCTTAGCACGTTCAATAGCCAGATCAAACTTCAATGGATACATGTGCGTAAGTATAAGGCGTTTGGCGTGTGCCTCACGTGCCAGCTCAGCAGCACGTTCAGGTGTCATATGTCCGGCAGTATCAAACGGGAACGATGCTTCCAATATAAGTATATCAGCAGATTCACTCACCTCTATGAGGCTGATGGAAAATTCGGTATCCCCTGAATATACGATTTTTTTGCCCCTACCTTCTATTTTATAGCCATGGCTTTCACGTGTATGCACTGTATGGAATGCTGTCACTACATAGCCTGGCAGGTAAAGTGTATTGGGTGGCATCTCGATAAAGTTTATCGGTACATCAGGTGCTATTTGCTTACCGTATGCGTACAAAAGCTTATCGAACAGCTTATCTATACCGTGGGGGCCACAAAACTGCCACGCCTTTTGACGTGGATCAAGTGGATATTTAGCCACAAACAGCAGTAACGGTAACTCCAATATGTGATCCACATGAAAATGTGTGATCAAAAAGTAATCTATATCCTGATACCTTATGTTCAGCTCCTCCAACCTACGTAATACACCAGGCGCGAGATCTATAAGTAACGAGATGTGATTAATCTTGATATACAGCGAGGAACCGATCCGCTCACGGTTGGGTACACCTACACCTGTGCCTACAAAAAGTAATTCCATTCACGGTATGAGTCTCACCCCTCTACCACCACGTCCGGGAGTGTTATCGTACACCTCGATCACGTAATATATAACGGTTATAAAGTTCTTCTCAAACCGCCCATGAAAGTAACTATGCACTAGATTGGTGTATTCGACTACTTTCCTTTCGTATGGAGTAAGCTCGGGATCGTCCGGATGTAGGAGATGTGCGATCACTTTCAGTTCAAACGATGGTATATCAAGAAACACTATCGCACATGCGGGGTTGAGCATCTCATTGATAAAAGTATGGGTTTCAAACTCGGGTGTCGAGTACAGTTCAAGCGATACCAACCGCGTTGTATCAAATATCTCATATGCATTAACATATAAGCTGTCGAGTATATCGAGTTTACGTGCATTGTCTACATCCATCGTGTGCCGAAGTAGTTGCAGAATTTCGTCCAACTTATCGGGTTTGGGTACGAAGCCTACACCTTTGACTGCATTGTTGATTCTGAATCTTGTATCTTTACGACGTACCCCATATGTGGCAACAATGGCATTGTGTGGACCTGCCAGTTCAGGTCTTTCACCTTCTTTGAGCCTCTTGACGGTTTCACGACGACGTTCGATACTCCAGTTGATGAACTTCCTCGGCAACCCACGTACTTCGAACTTCTGCCATGTGCTATCGACAAACGCATAGATGTAACCGCTATCGATTGGCGTTACATTAACTGTAACCTGATGACAGTAGCCATCATTCCATAGATCAATGGGCGCCTGTTCCAATATGCCGGCTACTAGGAAAACTATCCACCACATGACTCTAATTTAAAATAGGTAACCTACTTATAAGGTCAACCATGAACGAATTATTGGACTTTCGGATATACAGCTATTAGTCGACCTGTATCGGATGAGAATATCGCATATTTCGATATTCTGTTTATCACACCCAATTTGTCGCCAACCTTGTACGATCGAGTAGCTGTCGACCTTACCCTTAAAGTATGCTGCCCGTTAGTAAGGTGAAGCAGTACGTCCCTACCCTCATACTCCACATCTTCTATCTTCCAATCCCCATCTGATATTACCTTTATATCCTCAGGTCGTATACCTATGATTGCTTCGCATGAAGGATATTCCCGAGGTAGAACCCACCTCAGTCTATGGGTTTCAAATACATTGCCACGTATCTGTCCACGGAACAGGTTAATCTTGGGCTTACCTACAAACTCAGCCACGAACAGGTTTGCAGGTGCATTGTAGACATCCATAGGTGTACCTATCTGCTGTATTTCACCATCCTTTATTATAACCAACCTTTCTGCTACACTCATACCTTCATCCTGGTTATGTGTCACATATACCATAGTGTAACGTTTTTCGCGATGCAGCTTAAGTATAAGGTGCTTTATCTCTTCCTTACGGGGTAGATCGATATTAGCAAGCGGTTCATCCAACAGGAACACACGTGGGTCACGTATGATCGCTTTACCGATGGCTACACGTTGGGCTTCACCCCCTGACAGTGATCTGGGTCTCCTACGCAATAGATGTGCTATCCCAAGGTATGATGCAACCTCACGTACTTTGGTATCGATGTAGGGTTTGGGGTACTTACGTACTTTTAAACTGAAAGCGAGATTCTGATATACCGTCATGTGTGGATACAATGTGAAATGCTGAAATATCATCGCTACATCGCGCTCTTGTGGTGACGTAGTGGTCACATCTGTATTATCAAAATATACCTTACCTTCGGTGGGATGCTCCAACCCTGCGATAATCCTTAGTAAAGTGGATTTACCTGCACCGGATGGCCCCAGCACCACACAGAGTTCACCTCCTTTGATTTCGAGATTTATGGAATTAAGTGCAATAATGTTTCGGTCGTATATTTTGGTCACATTATCCAGCTTTATGGTCGTCATCCAGCTACTTGGACTCCTTCTCCAGCTGCTCAGGACGTCGCCAACCTTTTGGCACCTCTGGTAATCTAACTTTCTGCTTTAGAAGCTGATGAAACTTCTCTATTCTCTTGGGAAGGTCGGGTTTGATTGCATCAAATTTCAGCTGTTCGGGTACCTCCTTAATTGCTGGCTCTTTTCTAATCACTGTATGTTTCAACTCCTCCGTAGGGATGAGTGATTTAATCTTCGGCAATGGTATGAGGTCGAGTTCGCCCTTCTCAAACTTGGTCTTCTCAACGAACAACCACGCACCTTGTTCGAATATCTCCTCTTCACTGAGCTCGTGCGTCTTGAACGGCATACCCCAACCTGGAGGGGCGGGATGTTCTGGATATCCTGGATATTCATAATAACCGGCGGGGTTACCCCATGGATCCATAGGGGCCCACCCTATGTAACCATGGATCTCGATCCAGACCACCCAGTGTGGTGCCCATATATAACCGGGTATCCATACCCAACCATACATTGGGGTCCACAACCACCTACCATAATGGTAACATATAGCCCATGGTTCGAACGATACCCACAACCAACCCCAACGTTCGGTCCATACCCACATACCATAGCGGTAGGGTTGCCAATCTTCCCATACAAATGGCATCCATACGCGACCGAATGGTGGCAACCATACCCAACGTCCATACCATTCCCAATACATTGGCCCCCAATAATGATATTCTTCGTAATAGTATGGGCTATAGCGCCAGTTGTATTCCCAACGTGTCCCGTAACCATAACCTGTAGCACATGATACAGTGATTATCATGGCTAACATCAATAGAATCAAGTTTCTCATATGCCCTCCTTTGCTCTCTATTATAAAGACTATTATATGGCGATAAAAGTTTTCGTCAACAAAGTTGACATCTTGTATTATGTTACATTTTTATTTCACAGTTGGTTCTCTCACATTAACCAGCTAGGAGGGTCTATGGATAAAGCCAGTTATGAATTTCTGAAACAGTTGATAGAGGTGCCGAGCCCCTCGGGTTATGAGGAAGAGGCTTCCCGGTTATGGCGCGAATGGGTAGGCAAATTTGTTGACAAAGTCTATTCCGACGTACATGGTAACAGTTTCGGTGTGCTAAAACCAGACTTAGGATATAGGGTGATGCTTGCTGGCCATATCGATGAGATCGGCTACATGATAAATTACATTGATGACAATGGTTTCCTGTATTTCAGGCCAATAGGGGGGTTCGACCGCCATATTGTACCAGGTCACCGCGTATGGATACGTACCCGAAAGGGTAAGCTACTGGGTGTGATAGGTAAGAAGCCGACCCACCTTTTGGAAAAGGAGGAACGTGAAAAGGTTTTAAAATTTGAGAACATGTGGATCGATATCGGTGCAAAAGACAAAAAGGAGGCTGAATCACTCGTAAGGATTGGCGATATCGCCGTACCTGCATATGGGTTGGAGGAGCTCAACGATAAGATAATGGTAGCACGTGGGTTTGACGATAGGATAGGTGCCTTTGTGGTGGCGGAGACGCTACGGTTGTTGGCAAACCAAAAGGGTAACCTCAAAGTTGCCGTGTATGGGGTAGCCACTGTACAGGAAGAGATTGGCTTAAGGGGTGCACACACATCAGCTTATAGGGTGAACCCCAACGTTGGTATCGCCATCGATGTGGGGTTTGCCAGCGATACACCTGATGTCAACAAGAAGGTAACGGGTGAAGTGAAGCTGGGTGGTGGCCCCATAATTTCACGTGGTGCCAACATCAACCCCAAGATTTTCGATATGCTTGTGACGACAGCTGAGGAGAATGATATACCTTATCAACTTGTGGGTGCACCACGTGGCACAGGTACAGACGCCAATGTTATACAGTTAACACGTGCAGGTGTAGCTACTGGGCTTATGAGTATTCCTAACCGCTATATGCATACACCTGTGGAGCTGGTCCATAAAGATGATGTTGATAATGCTGCGCTGTTGTTGGCTAAGTTCATATTAAAGTTGGATGAATCCACCGACTTCACCATCACCTGAACTGGAGGTACATAGCCTTACCGTTGGTTATGATCGACGACCTGTTATCAAAG
>CBFDTI010000048.1:0-9732 GCA_965612795.1 uncultured bacterium
AGTTGCATTCTTCATGTCAACCGCATATGGACCGTGTAGGTTTGGCCAATACTGTCGATTACAGAGGATAATCCTAGACGAACTCGGCTACAAGGATGTACCTATAGTATCACCAGGTGCACCTGAATCGCTAGAATTCTATCGCGAATATGATATGGCCAACCCAACGGGTGTGCTCACATTCTTACGAGCATTACAAGGTGTGGTAGCTATAGACTTCCTGCTTAAAATGCGACGTGAACGTCGACCTTACGAGGTGAACAGAGGAGAGGCTGACAAAGTCTATCACAAATGGCTCAAAAAGATCTGTGATACAATCGATCGTGGTGGTATAGACTCAGTATTACAACAAGCAGCGAAAGAGTTCAACCAGATACCGGTTAGAAATGAACCCAAACCCCGTATCGCTATAGTGGGTGAGATATTTGTGCGTTCACATGAATATAGTAATAACTACCTTGAGCGTAGGGTCGAGCAGTACGGGGGCGAGGTTGTTACCCCACCATTTTACGAGTGGGGGTTACATACTGCAGGTACACGTAGGATGGATGCCATAGTTGATGGTAAACCTATCATTGCTTGGCTTACAAAAGCATGGGAGCTGGTATTCAAATATTTAGAACGGCGTTTCGGGCGTCACGTATGGAGTGCGCTCAAGTATCCCGAAAGGGTAGAGATACCCAAGATTTGGGGTAATGCTTCACGATATGTGATAGGATGGTTCGGTGAGACCGGTTTATCGATAGGCGACGTGATTAACTGGATAAAGAGAGGGGAAATTGACGGTGTAATCAACTGCTTACCGTTCACTTGTATGCCGGGTAATATCGCCGTAGCTGCATTCAAACGTGTTAAGGAAGATCACGGTATACCGGTGCTCAATGTGGCACTCGATGGCCTCGAACAGGGTACACTTGAGACGAGACTTGAAACCTTCATGTATCAAGCCAAACGGCACGCCGAACGTTGCAGAAGATCTTGAAGATCCCACGGTCCAGTGTTGTGAGATATGAATCCCACGGGTTAATTGCGATCCATCAACTTACGTATTTTATCCAGCCGACGTTTGAGTTCAGCTTCAAACCCTACCTCCTTAGGGAAGTAATACCGGTGGCCTTTGAGTTGCTCCGGTAGATAGTCCTGTGGGACGATACCTTCCGGATAGCTATGTGGATATTTGTATCCCTTTTTATAACCCCATTCTTTCATCCACTTCGTAGGTGCTTGCCGTAGATGCATGGGTACGGGTATTGAGCCATGCTGTTTGGCATCATGTGCTGCTTTCTCGTATGCTGACATAGCGGTGTTGCTCTTGGGTGCAAGTGCAAGATATATCACTGTCTGTGCCAGCGGTAACACACACTCGGGTAACCCTACGAACTCGACCGCCTCTTTACATGCAACCGCCAACATGAGTGCTTGTGGATCCGCGTTACCTATGTCTTCGGATGCGAGTATCACCATCCTTCTGGCGATATAGAGTGGATCAGCACCTGCCTCGATCATCCTCGCCAGCCAGTACAGTGCAGCGTCTGGATCGCTACCTCGTAGACTTTTGATGAATGCAGAGATGAGGTTGTAATACTCCTCACCTTTACGATCGTACAGCAGCGGTATCTCTTTGACGATTTCTTTAATTTTATCAACCCCCACATGGCGTGTACCGTTTCTGTCGGGTGATGTCAACACCGCTATTTCTAAAATATTAAGTGCGACACGGGCATCGCCATCGGCAACTTCGGCTATGTAATCGATAGCTTCCGGTTCCACGTTTGGGTTATATTCTTTGAGCCCCCTCTCATCGGTGAGTGCACGGTTGATTATGAGCTTTATCTGAGCTGGAGTTAGTTTGTAAAAATTGTACACTATTGCACGTGATAATAACGGTGATATTACCGCAAATGATGGATTTTCCGTCGTCGCCCCTATGAGGATGATGGTACCTTTTTCGATGTATGGTAAGAATGCATCCTGTTGCGCCTTGTTGAACCTATGTATCTCATCCACAAATAATATAGTGCGTTTACCCTGCCAATCGTATATTCGGGCTTTCTCGATAGCTTCACGTACTTCCTTAACCCCTGACAGTACTGCGCTGAAACTAAGAAACGCATAACCCTTGGTATCTGCAATTATCCTTGCGAGTGTGGTCTTACCTGTACCGGGTGGTCCCCAGAATATCATCGATGGTATTTCGGCTTCCTCCATCATCTTACGGATGGGTCCATTAGGGCCTACGAGGTGGTCTTGGCCAACAAACTCGTCCAGATTACGTGGACGCATCCTATCCGCCAGCGGTGGTAGCTTAACTTTTTTCATCAAGTGCTTCACGTGGTACCAACACCTTACGTGCTTTGCTACCTTCGAATGGCCCCACTATACCGGCACGTTCTAACATATCTATAAGCCTACCCGCACGTGCGTAACCGATTTTGAAGTGACGTTGCAACATGGAGACCGATGCTACCTGATGGCGGATGACGAGCCGTTTGGCTTCTTCGAATAGCGGATCTTCCTCTGCGAATGATGTGATAGGTTCAGGCTTTTCGCCGGGTAGGGAGGGTTCGACTGGTTTCATACCAAGTGGTGGATAGTATTCGATGTTTTGTAGCACTTCTACTATCTGCGAGGCAGGTATGTTATATTTCGGGCTTATGGAGTTGGCAAATTGCTCTATCCTTACATCACGTGCGGGGTAGTTGGGTTCCACGATCGCATCTATAAGGTCGTGCTTTATGATATCCGTAGCTATAGCTTCCGGTAACCTACCCGCAAGCAACTGTCGTAGGTGACGTTCAGCCCATAGGTTGGCTATGCCTTTGGCTTCTTCGGTTGAGATGTATGCACCATGTATCCTTATGGGTAACCCTTTACCGGGTGGTATGAATAGCATATCACCTTTGCCGAGTAGCTTCTCGGCGCCATTCATATCCAATATGGTGCGTGAATCCGTACGTGAGGCTACCTGAAACGCCACCCTTGCGGGGAAGTTGGCTTTGATAAGCCCAGTAATCACATCAACCGATGGACGTTGTGTCGCCAACACAAGGTGCATACCCACCGCACGTGACATCTGTGCCAATCTTGTGATCAGTGTCTCAATATCTCTGGGTGCAACCATCATCAGATCGGCCAGCTCATCAATGATTATCACTATGTATGGCATATGGGGTTCCATCTTTTTGTTGTAGGATTCGATATCTCTTGCACCTACGCGGGCAAACTCGTTGTAACGATAATCCATCCATGTGGTTGCATCCTTCAATGCTGACAATGCCAGTTTGGGGCTCCTTATTGCTGGTTTTATGAGGTGTGGTATACCGTTGTACACGGGTAGCTCTATACCCTTAGGGTCGATCATCAAGAAGCGTACCTCTTCGGGTGACTTGTCGAATATCAGTGTAGCTACTATTGTGTTGATGAATACGCTCTTACCTGAGCCGGTTGCACCCGCAATCAACAGATGTGGGAACGTACTAAGGTCGGCAAAGATTGGATCCCCCGTTACACCTTTACCCATGGCGAGCGGTAGCTTATATTGTTTAGGTAGCATATCTGATAGTAATAACTCCTTTAGGTAGACATACTCGCGATCCTTGTTAGGGATCTCAATCCCTATGGCGGATTTGCCCGGTATAGGGGCGACGACGCGTACGCGTTCGGATTTCATGGTGAGCGCTATCTCATCAGATAAGCTGACTATCTTTGATAGCTTAATCCCAGGGTCGGGTGTATACTCATAAGTGCTGACAACTGGCCCCTTTGTCACCCCAGTAATGTGACCAGTGATACCGAACTCCTTCAATCGGCTCTCGATCTTGCGGATACTCTCTTCCAGATCGTCCATGTGTGGCGCCTTGCGGGGTGGCGGTTCGTGCAAGATAGCTAAGAAGCGTTGCTTGAAATCCGGTACCCCAACGGCATAAGATGTGGGTTGAGGAGGTGGTTGTGGGGTAGGTGCAGGTTTTTTACGTGAGGGTTTGGGTTTACGTGCAGATGCACGTGATACCCTTATCCTGTGTGGCTTACGTATACGGAGGTACGGTAGCAACAATGCTATAAATACGGCACCCGCAACAAGGTACGTACCTAATACACCTATATAGTTGAGTAGCAGGTTTTTGAGATATATGCCGAGGTTACCTGTGTAGGATATGGGTAGTTCGAACAATGTCAGCCACAGCGGTAGGAATATTAACAGCAGGATAGGAAACACGTGGAAATGGAACGCATATGATTCTTTTCGATTATAGAGTAGGCCTAGAAGTATCAACCATAATGGTACGATAAAGCCTATATAACCGAACGTCCACATCAACCAGTAACTCACGTATGCACCTACGACACCACACCAGTTGCTGACAGTGGGGGCAAGTGTTACGTGGAAACGTTCAACTTTTGCATAATCTGCAGGTGTATATTTTACGAGACTTAACCCAATGAATATGCCAACCAGTATCAGCAATAGGCGTTCATACAGACGACGTTTGGTGGGCGATAACTTACGTAGAAGTTGCACCCCTGTACGTAAGCCAAACACTATCGCATAGAGTGCGAGTAGAAACAGTATGAAATAGACGGTTTTCTCAATAAGTGCTGAACGCCACACCATCAAGTTAAATTAATCTTAACTCTTAATATATCAAGTAGCAGGTTGGGGCAGCTCATTATTTGGGACATGGTATCATACCGTACATCAGTTGACACTGTTTATAAGTGGCCATTTTAATTTTATGGAGATTAAGGAGTTTCAGAATCTGATCGCCCGCATATATTACGAGAAAGATGCAGCACGTGGGGTTGAAGGTACGTTCAGGTGGTTTGTTGAAGAAGTGGGTGAACTTGCTCGCTCTATACGTAAGGGTGAAGGTTATGACGAGGAGTTTGCAGACGTGGTAGCGTGGTTGTTTTCGCTCGCCAACCTCGTAGGTGTCGATATGGAGGAGGCTATCAAAAAGTATCGAGCTGGATGCCCGAAGTGCGGCCATATACCGTGTGTATGTGAAGAGACTCAGCAATAGGGTTATTATACCTTATGTAACATTTCCTTGCGGAAGTTAAGCTTTTAAAGCTGTTTATACACCTTTTTGGGAGCTGTAATTATAATGATAATGGATTTGCCACTTTTCTTTTGGTGCTTATAGCGATGTTGGTAATATTTTAAAAAAGGGGATCTAACCTCTGCCCACAACCTGGATTTCGTTAAATAAAACCCAAGGTTTTAACCCATAGTTTCTTTCTTTGCTTATGGAATGTATATTTTTGAAAATATCATAGATGTTCCCTGAAATCATTGTATCTATTGCTCTTCCAATAATTTTTCCATCTTTTACATAAAATCCTATGCCTACATTCATTGAGAATTGTCCTGCGACAATGTTGCCAGAGTGTGCTCCGAGCAAATCTTCACAAATAAGCCCTTCGTCAATAGACTCAATTTGTTCTTTTACAGAGAGGTTACCTTGTTCCCAAACGAGATGGCAGGGGTAAGGTGACACAGGCTTTGATATCGCCTCGCTTGACCATCTACCTTTATACCCATTACCTGTGCTTTCCGTGCCATATTCTGATGCAGTTCGTAGGTCAAAAATAAAATTTTTTAAAATGCCTTTATCAATTATGGGTAATCTTCTGGTAGGCACACCTTCATCATCAAAAGGTCTTGACCAGAAGTAACCCCTTGCATGAGGATCATCATAAATCGTTATTTTATCATCGAATATTTTCTCATTGATTTTATTTTCGATGGGTGATAAGTGTTCAATCAAATTTTTGCCCGAGATTGCTTCTGTCAGCCGCCACTCAAGTGTCCATAAGGTTTCAGGAGAGAATAAAACTCTCATCTTCTTTGTAGGAACAGTGACATCATTCTTAGCAATTTCAAATTTTTGAATTAATCCTTCAAATTCTTTCTCTTCAATTTCTCTAAATCTATAGTTTACGTTAACTATATAAGGGCCCATCTCCGACTTAGGTAATACAATCATACAATATTGCTTAAATGCACTCCTTTTATAATTTACATTTAGCCCTTTTGTATTTGCAATTGTAATATCTGCAATATCGATATTTATTCCATACATAATGGGCGCCTTTATATTACATTTTTTAATCCATTTTATTTTAGCCAATATTTTTCTTACAATATCTTCAATTGGTGGTGTTTCCATTTCTTTGTCGTAGTTTTCAAAATCGATAATTTGTGATTTCTCAGGAAAAGAGAATTTCACTTTTGAGCCAGTTTCCGCAGATTTTACTGCACTTTTTACAAGAATGTCAGGTTCATCAGGAGAACCAAAACTCATACCGAGTTTGCCATCTTTAATTACTCTCAATGCAACTTCCGTGTATTCATGAATCCTTATCTCTTCAATTTTTTCATCACGAAATTCTATAGGGATTGATTTTGACCTTAAATAGTAAACTTCGGCTTCATCAACACTCTTTTTTGCTAATTTCAAAATTCTGTCCATTTTTTCTATCCAATTATTACTTCTTTTATTATCATGTGAGGGCCGCCTGTTCCAGACTGGGGATTAAATTGCATATACTTACCACATCCACCACACTCACGGAAGTGTAGATCATTGCCAACTACTTCTATATTCATCAAAGTGGTGAATAAATTACCAGATAAATTTATATCTTTATACATTTTGCCAATTTTACCATTTTTTACTTCAAATCCATATTGTGCTCCAAACGAAAACATATCACCCATAGTTTGGCCGCCTTTCGCATCACAGATATAAAGTCCATCACCCAACATGTCGAGTAATTCTGCAAAAGTTTTATCTCTTTTATCAACAAAAATGTTACTCATGCGCACAATAGGTGTGAAGCGCCATGATACAGCCACTGCGTTACCTGTGAGTTCTTCATCGAGCTCATAAGCAGTTCTCATAGAATGCAACCTGCCTGTTAGTATCCCATCTTTTATAAGATAGGTTTTCTTTGCCTTTATTC
Source organism: uncultured bacterium (assembly GCA_965612795.1). Classification (GTDB taxonomy): domain Bacteria; phylum Hydrothermota; class UBA3073; order NMUJ01; family NMUJ01; genus NMUJ01. Next base: position 6,967 of record CBFDTI010000048.1, read on the forward strand.
CTTCGTCATCGTAAATTTTAAAACCAGGTGCACCCTTTATAGTTGGATCATCGATAACTGTTAGACAATCCGGTGCTATCTTTTCACCGAGTTTAAACTTTCTTAATAATTGAGGGTGGTCTTTTATATCATCTGCTTCGCTGAAATGCCCAAAAGCTTCATGAATGAATACACCTACCATATCTTGATTTAATAAAACCCGGTGTTTGCCAGATGGCACTTTATCGGCTTTTAAAAGGTCGATCGCTATTTTAGTTCTATTTTCAAACAATTCTTCACGATTTCTTATTTTATTAAAAGAAAAAGAACCTCCTGCGTATGCCCATATATCTTCAACCATGCAACCATCGCTCGCATATATCTTTCCAAATATTTGACATATGACTTCTTCAAAATAAAGTGAAGTACCGTGAGAACTCACAAAAAATTTTTTCTTATCCCACTCCTCATACTCCATACTCGTTGATTGTATTTTTTCATAGCTTAAAACTAAGTCGTTGTATTTCTTTAATATTTCAAGTTTCTCATCTATGCTTATTTTTCTTGGATCATCATCAATTTTTAGATAAATCTCGTCTTTGACAGGCTCAGACAGTTTAAATTTTACTTTTTTAGGATTAAATTTTGCAGATAATTTTGCAGCTCTCACAGTTTGTTCAATAGCACTTCTTAATTCTTTTTCATCGTTGACAGTACAAGTAGCAAAACCACCATCTGCAATAACTCTCACATGAAAACCTTTTGTAATACTATCGGATAAACTTTCGAGTTTTTTCCCCTTGAAATATATCCTTATAATGCGATCTTCTTCGTGTCTTATGTCCATGTAATCGACATTAAATTCATTTATAAATTTATGAATTTTATCAATCATTTTATCTCTTACCACCTCAGTATATCTAAAAAATGTCATTTGTCAAGTATATCTTTACGGAATGACGATAATGAAGCCACTTAAAATTTTTTATTTTATCCTTGACCATATATGCTGTTTTCTATCTTTAACTATCATGCAAAGAATAGTTGAGTGTGTACCTAACTTCAGTGAGGGTAGGAACAAGGCCATTATCGATGCTATCGCGGACGCGATCAGGTCGGTACCTGACGTGCAGCTGTTGGATATAGATCCGGGAGAGGCAACCAACCGCACAGTCATGACATTTGTTGGCACACCAGATGCTGTACTTGAAGCTGCATTCCAAGCCATCAAGAAGGCAGCCGAACTTATCGATATGTCCAAACATAAAGGTGCACACCCACGTATGGGTGCTACCGATGTGTGTCCGTTTGTACCCGTAAGTGGAGTAACGATGGATGATTGTATTGAGCTCGCACATAAGCTTGGTAAGCGGGTTGGTGAGGAGCTAAAAATACCTGTCTACCTGTATGCTGAGGCAGCTACCAAACCCGAACGGCGTGACCTATCTAAGGTACGTGAAGGTGAATATGAGGGGTTACCTGATAAGCTCAAGGACCCCAACTGGCAACCCGACTATGGGCCGGCGGAGTTCAACCCCAAAACAGGTGCTACAATCATAGGGGCACGCGAGTTCCTAATCGCATATAATGTCAATCTCAACACACGTGACCGTAAGCTTGCACATAAGGTGGCCAAAATCATACGTGAAACCGGCTATAATGTTAAGCGACCCGATGGTACCAAAGAACACGTACCGGGTAGGCTTAAAGCTGTACGTGCGATAGGTTGGTACATTGAAGAGTATGGGTGTGCACAGATATCGATAAACTTGCTCAACTATAAGGTGACACCTTTACATGTGGTGTTCGAAACCGCTAAAGAGGAGGCTGAGAAGCTTGGATTACGGGTTACAGGTAGTGAGATTGTGGGCCTTGTACCCAAAGATGCGTTAATCATGACTGGTAGATACTACCTGCAGAAACAGGGTAAATCGACTGCGGTACCTGAACCCGAGATCATACATACCGCGATATTGTCGCTTGGACTTAATGATGTGACACAATTCGTACCTGAAGAGAAGATCATTGAGTATAAGATTGCCAAACCTTTGAGGTTTGGCTCAATGTCCATGGAGCAATTCCTTAACACACTATCTTTGGATACACCCACACCAGGTGGCGGTAGTGTAGCTGCAATCTCAGGTGCGTTGGGTGCCTCCCTAATCGCTATGGTGGGTAACCTCACATTTGGTAAAAAGGATTACGAAGCTGTTTGGCAAGCTGCTGAGAAGCTTGCCAATACTGCACAACAGCTGAAGATGGAATTCCTTACGAGTGCTGACCGTGATGCGGATGCATTCGATGCTGTCATGAAGGCGATGCGACTCGCACGCAAAGGTGAACCCGAAGCCTTGCAACAAGCTGTGATGCAGGCTATAAATGTACCGCTATCTGTTATGAAGAATGGTATCAGGTTGCTGGAGATAGCTTGTGAGATGGCAAAGATTGGTAACCGGAATGCGCTCAGCGATGTAGCAGTCGCTACTGAGATGGCGATGACGGCAGTCAAAGCCGGTAAAGAGAACGTCGAAATCAACTTGCCAATGGTGGACGATGATGACACAAAAGACAAAATAAAACATGAAGCTGATAAATTGCTGCAGCAAGCTAACAAACTATACAGCAAAACGGTAGAAGAGATTACGAAACGTAAACACGAGAATGATGGATGAATTGCAATCCGTTGATACGTACGAGTTTGATGTCAATCGATGGTATCGTTAAAATTGTGCCCATCTCAGTTGATGAGTGGATAGTTGTCTCACCCACTGGAATATATAAATATGT
>CBFDTI010000049.1:0-9363 GCA_965612795.1 uncultured bacterium
TACGTGGTTCAGTATGTGCATACTCTATTTGACGCCATACCATGATACGATCGGGCACCTTTTGTAATTCTGCCTGCATTATAGGTAGCGTAAATGCGCTCTTCCTTACAGGTACATAGCCGGTAGCTATCGCCCATTCTGCTTGTATTTCGGGTGATGTAAACCACTTTATGAATTCCCATGCTGCTCTTTTCTGTTCGGGGGTGGCAGCTCGAAATATCACGATGTTTGTACCCATTATTATGCACCCACTGTCGGGGATCGGTGCCATACCCAAGTCAAAGGGTGGTTTATATCGCATGATGTAGGAATAGGAAACAGAGGAACCGGCCACCATTGCCACCTTTTGGGTGATGAAATCATCTTGGTATTGGTATCCTGTTGTCAGGTATGCTACTTTATACTTATGTAACAGATCACATATGAAGCTAAGCGCCCATACACCACACGAATCATCAAACCTTGCGCATAGTTCAAGAGAATCCAATATCTGGCCACCACATGAAAATAACAACATTTCGAACAAACTCACTGCAGGTGAAAACGCAGTCGCCCATTTGTCAGCCAACGTATCCCGTAATTGTAGTGCTACTTCTATGAACTCATCCCATGTACGTGGAAACTCGGTTATACCTCTTTTGCGAAACCAGTCCTTATTATAGAAATATGCGGTTACACTTTTGTTGAACGGCAATGATACAAGTGTATCCCCCCACTTACTGTTAGCCAATAGTACTGGGAAAAAGTCATCCCAATCCGCCTGGGTGAAGTCCTTCCTTGCAAAATTCTCAATAGGTTCGAGTTTACCTGCACGCCAGAGTGAAGATATCCATGATTCGTATGCTTGTGCCATAGTGGGTGGCTTATTTGCGACAATGGAAGCCATAAGCTTCTGTGATAAAGTTGAGTAATTACCCATGTTTACGGATATAACCTCTATATCGGGGTGCTCGTGGTTAAACCGCATTATTAAATCATCGAGTGTTTTACCCAATGGCCCGCCCATCGCATGCCAGAAAGTAACCTTCACGGTTGCAGATATTATCAGCAAAATTATCATTATATAATTTATTCCATAAAAGTTGTTGTGAATAGTGATATTTGCAATATTTTTGTAACAAGGGGGTAACATGAGCAAACCGACGATCCGGTTTGATGATTTCGAGAAACTTGAGCTCATAATCGCGGAGGTGTTGACAGCCGAGCGTGTACCTGGTACGGATAAGTTGATGCAACTACGTATATCAACTGGGGCTGAGGAGCGTACGATAGTGGCTGGTATCGCACATAAGTATACGCCTGAAGAGATGGTAGGTAAGAAAATCGTGTATCTGGCGAACCTCGAGCCACGTAAGATACGTGGGATAATGTCGTATGGGATGTTGCTTGCAGCTGTGGTAAATGGTGACCCGGTCCTTCTGATACCTGATAAAGATGTGCCTGCAGGTGCACCTATAAGCTGATGGATTTCGCTACCCGCATAAATAAGGTACGTGAGCGACTTGGCCGCCTATCAGGGTTCCTCTTTTTCAGACAACCCAATATACGGTATCTAACAAATTTTGCAGGCGCAGGTACGTTGCTTATTACACGTAAGGAAGCGATACTATTTGTTGGTTTCCTCTATTATGAAGAGGCATACCGTACAGCGGTGGGTGTGGAAGTGGTGAAGGTTAAGGATGTACTTAAAGAGCTGCCCAAATCTAAAATATTCAAACAACTACGCAAGGTAGGATATGACCCACAGGAGATATCATATGCTACATATCTCGGCATGGCAGATAATCTACGTAACAAGCTCTATATCTCACAGAAGATGCGAGGATTGCGTGAGATTAAGGAACCCGATGAGGTTGTCCTCATACGCAATGCACAGACTATAGCTGAGACATCCCTCAGCAAAGTGAAACAAATGATACGCCCCGGTATGACTGAACGTGACCTACGCATACAACTGGAATATGAGATGTTGCAACTGGGTAGCGACAAACCTGCGTTCGACCTCATCGTGTTGTCAGGTGCAAGAAGCTCGTTACCACATGGGTTACCGGAAGATCGTAAGTTACAGCCTGGTGATATACTGTTGATCGATATGGGTGCTGTCTATAGGGGATATCGCTCCGATATGACACGTACGTTTATTTTAGGTGAAAACAAGCGAGCACTGAAACTCTATGAGATAGTTCTACGTGCACAACAATCTGCCATACAAGCAGTTAAACCCGGTGTCGAACTTGGCAAACTCGATCGTATCGCACGCCAAACAATAAAGGTTGCAGGTTATGATAAATATTTTGGTCACTCACTTGGCCATGGTATCGGGCTTGAAGTACACGAAAGCCCACGAGTTGCACGTAGAGTACGAACTAAAACCCAACCTGGTATGGTGTTTACAATAGAGCCCGGTATATACATACCAGATGTAGGTGGTGTGAGGATCGAAGACATGATACTAGTTACCGCTACCAGTTATGAGAATCTCACTAAATTTCCCAAGTCGATCGATTCCGCAATTATACCAGTTTAGTTATTCAGTCAGTGCCTTAATGCCGGGTAGCTCATAACCTGCGAGATACTCAAGTGATGCACCACCGCCTGTCGATACGTGTGTCAATTTGTCAGCGATACCGGTTTGGTTGACGAATGCAACAGTATCACCACCGCCTACAACCGTGGTACCACCCATCTCAGTAACTTTTACCAGCACCTGCGCGATAGCTTTCGACCCTTCATCGAACGGCTTATATTCAAACACACCAACGGGGCCATTCCATACAATAGTTTTGGCAGTCATGAGTTCCTTACCCCATGTATCACGAGTGGCCGGTCCTATGTCTACCCCCTTGACCCCCTTCGGTATACCGGAGTTCGGGTCTATAACTTCGGTTTTAGTTGGTTGCTCGATATCATCAGTAATAACTATGTCCATAGGTAAGGCAATCTTATCACTGTATTTGTCGAGCAACTCTTTAGCTAAGTCAATTTTGTCTTCCTCGACGATGGAGTCACCGGTCTCGTAACCCATTGCACGGAAGAAAGTGAAACTCATACCACCCCCAACAAATAGTTTATCCACCTTATCCAGTAGATTGTGGATTACTTCAATCTTATCCGATATTTTCGCACCCCCCATAACTGCATGGAATGGGCGATCGGGGTTCTTAAGGACTTTTTCGAACGACTCAATCTCTTTCTCAAGCAGAAAGCCAGGCGCCTTAACTTTCATAAGCTTGGGTACCCCCACAACAGATGCGTGTGCACGATGTGAAACCGCAAATGCGTCGTTGACATAGATTTCACCCAGTTTCGCCAACCTAGCTGCGAATTCAGGATCGTTCTTAGTTTCCCCTCTATGGAAGCGCAAATTCTCAAGCAATAACACATCACCTGGCCCCAATCTGCTGGCTTTACTTTCAGGTTCATCACCTATACAATCACTGCTAAAGATGACAGGTTTACCCAATAGTCGTGACAACCTTGCCGCTACAGGCAACAGACTATACTCAGGTTTACGTTCACCCTTAGGACGACCGAGGTGCGACATCAATATAAGCTTTGCCCCCTTATCGATCAGATACTGTATCGTGGGCAGAGTTGCCCTTATCCGTGTATCGTCAGTGATCTCACCTGCCTGTACGGGGACGTTGAAATCTACCCGCATAAGCACACGTTTGTTAGTAACATCGAGCTCACGTAACTTCAACATTTTACCTCCTTTGCAACTAAAAATAAGAAAATCAGGTTTAAATCAACCCACAGTTGACATCTACGTTTGTGACATATTTATTTTAATACGCCGAAGTGGCGGAACTGGTAGACGCGCATGGTTCAGGACCATGTGGGGTTAACCCGTGGGGGTTCGAGTCCCCCCTTCGGCATAGGAGGTTAAATGGAGATAAAGGCTGGTATCCGTGAGAAAACTGGCAAAGAGGTAGCACGCAAGTTACGCAGAGAGGGTAAGATTCCCTGTGTTGCATATGGTAGAGGTGAACCTACCTTACACTTATGGGTGAGTTCAGATGTATTACGCAAGTTGCTCAAAGAAGAGCGTACACGTGGCGGGGTCGAATTCATAACTCTCAACATCGACGGCGTGGGTAAGAAACATGCCTTTATCAAGGAGATACAGCATGACCCCATATCGTTACAGATACAGCATGTGGATTTCCACATCGTTCATGCGGGTGAAAAGATCTATATTACATTGCCTATTGTACTTGTGGGTGAACCCGTAGGTGTACGACGTGGCGGTGTACTCGATCAGATCCTGCATGAGATAGAGGTAGAAGCGTACCCTAAGGACATACCACCACATATTGAGGTGAATGTTGAACATCTTGACATTGGCGATACTATCATGGTGCGTGACTTACCGGATCAGGATAAGTTACGTTATACTGAGTCACCCGATACACCAGTTGCTACGATACTGGCACCTCGTGTAACAGTAGAAGAAGAGAAGAAAGTCGAAGAAGAGGAAGCTGTACCACCTACAGAAGAAGCACCACCCACTGAAGAGTAGTGAAATTCATAATAGGGTTGGGCAACCCCGATCCTCAGTATACCTATACCCGTCATAATATAGGGTTTTTGTTAATCGAACGTGCAATCACCCACTGGAAGCTACGTCTACAACCCGGTAGAGGCGATTTCTACGAGGCCGTTCTACAGCTAGAAGATGAGATACATTTTGTACAACCCACCACCTACGTAAACCTGTCCGGGATAGCGGTTAAACAGCTGATGGATCTATACCATCCCTCACTCGATCACTTGCTAGTTGTAGTGGACGACTTCAACCTACCTTTTGGTACACTGAAACTTAAACCCACTGGTGGAGCTGGTGGCCATAATGGATTGAAATCCATTATCTGGGCACTTGGTACCGAAGACTTTCCACGCCTCAAAATGGGGATAGGACCTTTGGTCGGCGACCCTGTTGATTATGTGCTGGGCGAATTCACACATAATGAACGTGATAAGTTGCCAGATTTCCTCAACCTCGGGCTTAACTGTCTCGAATATTTCATCAAGTTCGATCTCGAGCGCGCCATCTCATACTGTAATAGCTTCTGTGGGACACTCAATCTAGGACCTTAAGTTGTGGCTCTATTTCGATACCAAGGAAATCTCGTGCCAACTCCGGTAAATCCACCGGTATATCGCTAAAGTAAAACTTATGTAAAGGTTTAGTAGTTTCATTCACCATATTATGCTGTTGAAGTACCGCTTTCACTTTCTTAGCTGTGTAATGGCTCGAATCTATCACAACAACATCATCTCCTATGACCTTTTCGATACGTTCCTTGATCAACGGATAATGTGTGCACCCCAGTAGCAAGGTATCGATCTTTGCATCACATAGCTCACACAAGTAATCTTCCAGCAACATGTCCAGTGTGTGATTGTAATGCCGTTCCTCTATGAACGGTACCAACAGCGGTGTGGGCTTCTGTATAACTTCGACGTCGGGGGCTAATTTCTTTATCAACCGCATGTAGCAGCCACTCCCTATTGTAGCTTTTGTACCTATAACACCTATTTTACCTTTTGTAACTCTGATGGCTGCTTCTACAGTGGGTGCGACCACATCAACAAATTCCACATTATAATTATTCATGAGATACTCACGTGCATTTGAAGCCACTGTATTACACGCTATCACTATCAGTTTGACTCTTTCATCGATCAGTAGCTCCACAATTTCAGCTGCAAACCTACGTATTGTGGCGGTTGACTTGTTACCATAAGGTACACGTGCGGTATCACCGAAATAGACGATACTTTCATTAGGTAGTTCACGCATAACTGCACGCACGACAGTCAACCCTCCCACACCTGAATCGAATATACCGATAGGCTTACTGGTAATTTCTGAGGAATTCTTTAATCCCATTATAAATAGCGGCCGCTATTTTCTTTTGGTTTATACTTTTGCACAACCATTGCTCACGGTTGGGGTTAGATATAAAATCCATCTCAACCAGTATTGCCGGCATAAATACCTGCAACACATAGAAATTGGCTTGCTTGATACCACGGTTATGTAGATGTACGCCACTTACCATGCTGTTTAGCACACACTTAGCGAGTACCTTCGATTCCTGTAACATCTCGATCTGCGCCAAATCATAAAGTATAGTGGCTTCCTCACCTTCGGGTAGGTCGAGCTCCCATTTTAGCACTTCGTTCTCTCTTGCTTCAACCGCACGTTCCCAGTTGGTACGTGCTGGCGATAGTATATAAACTTCAACCCCATGTAATTGGCGGCTTTTGGATGCATTACAGTGTAGGCTTACGAATATGCCAGGATTATAAGCTTGTGCAATCTCTATACGTGTTGATAGCGGTAAATATACATCTTTTGTACGTGTAAGAATAACCTCAATATCGTCATCCTGTTCTGCCAGTTCACGCAGATAGAGTGCTACCTTTAGTGTAATATTTTTCTCCTTTGTGCCAAGCTTACCTATAGCACCTGGATCTTTACCACCATGCCCCGGGTCGACCACTACATAACATGGATGTTGGCGAGCTACGGTGTTACTGCCTATCAGAAATAACGAGACCAATCCCCATATCACCATCGCTTCAATTCACGTTGTACTTCACGCTCAATATCACGTTGTTTAAGTACTTCCTTCTTCTCGTGTTTACGTCTACCACGTGCTACACCTATCTTCAATTTGGCCCACCCACGCTCATTGAAGTATATTGAAATAGGAATCAAGGTTAGTCCTTTCTCCTGTATTTTACCGATAAGCCGTTTTATTTCACGCTTCTTGAGTAACAGCTTACGACGTCGTTTGGGTGCCGGCACCTGTCTCGCATGTTCATAGGGTGCGATGTGCATGTTAATGACAAACACTTCACCATTTATCACCTTACAGTACGCTTCTTTAAGGCTCACCCTGCCTAACCTCACGGATTTAACTTCAGGCCCCTCCAATACTATGCCAGCTTCATAGGTTTCGAGTATCTCATAGTCACGGTTAGCTTTTGGATTCTTTATCTCCATCGCTCTATCACCTCATCGCTTATTCGGGTAAGTTCGTCATCGGGTGTCGCAAACACAATTATGAACGGTATAAACGTATGTAGCCACTTTATGAGTTGTAATGCTTTATGTTTAGTTTCGCCCACTAACCCTCTGAGAGGCTCATCTATCAACCCCACCTGTGGCCCAAACGTCAACGTTGCTATCGAAAGTAGTTTACGCTCACTATAGGATAATTTCATAGGTTCAATATTTGCCGGTACCTCTAATATTTTCATAGCTTCGTCCACCCTGGCCTTGTCCTTGACACCCCATGCAATTTCGTCTATCACCCTTGGAAAGAACAGACTATCGTCTGGATTCTCGAATACCGCCCCCCTACGTGTACCATATGGGTAGACGATCTTGCCACTGTAGGGACGTTGCAACCCTGCAAATACCCTAAATAGTAGGCTTTTACCGCTACAATTAGTACCCTGAAATATTGTAATACCAGGTTGTAGCTCTTTCGTGAAGGGGTTACTATCTTCCGTTAACTTAAGTTCGATAATTCTTATCTTCACCTGCCTTTTGATACTTCCTTCAACACCGAGTAGAATATATCCAAACCTTCGTCTGCTTCCCTTTGTGTGATAACAAGAGGTGGTGAGAATCTTATCACACTATCACCAGCACCCAGTATCAATAGCCCTTTCTCAAACGCCCTGTATACGATACGGTTACGTAAGTTAACGTCTTTCTCTTTAGTTTTGCGATCTTTAACGATTTCAACCCCTATCATCAAGCCAATCCCACGCACATCGCCAATGAAATCAAACTCATTCTGCATCTCACGTAACTTATCCAACATATACTTACCCATCTTGGCGGCGTTATCGATGAGCCCTTCTTCCAACAATTTGATAGTAACAAGTGCTGCCCTACAGGCGATAGGGTTACCCCCGAACGTATTCGCATGTGCACCCGGTGGCCATTCCATCAACGAGCGTCTCGCCACCATCGCCCCCAACGGCAGGCCCGACGCTATACCTTTGGCGATAGCTACGATATCGGGTATGACACCCCAATGCTCTATAGCGAACATCTTACCTGTACGCCCCATACCGCTCTGGATCTCATCTACTACAAACAATATCTCGTACTTATCGAGCAGGTGTTTGAGTCGCTGAAAATATCCTGGTGGTGCCGGTATGTAGCCACCCTCGCCGATTATGGGTTCGGCAAACATGGCAGCTACTTCTTCGGGTGGTACATCATGTGTAAACACCACGTCCTCGATATATTTCACACATACGAAATCACAATCCGGATGTGTCATCCCCCACGGACATCTGTAACAGTAAGGGAACGGTACATGCACAATACCTGGTAGTAATGGTGCAAACCCTGCATGATGTAGCGATTTACTTGCACTTAAGCTCATCGCTCCATACGTACGACCGTGAAACGAGTGGTAAAACGAGATAAAATATGGACGTTTGGTGGCCCATCTTGCCAACTTCATAGCAGCTTCTATCGATTCGGCACCCGAATTCGTAAGGAATGTACGACGGTTGGGACCACCGGGTACTATGATTGCGAGCTTCTCTGCAAGATCCACCTGCTCCTTATAGTAAAAATCAGTGCCCGAAATATGTATCAACCGTTCCGCTTGCTCCTTTATCGCATTGACCACCTCTGGATGACAGTGCCCGGTGGCATTAACCGCGATACCGGCACAAAAATCGATAAACCGGTTACCATCTACATCCCATACGTACATGCCGCTGCCTTTTTCAATGACAGCCGGGTAGGTGCGCGGATACGATGGCGATATGAATTTACGATCGCGTTCAAGTATCTTCTCTGCTTTCGGACCTGGTAGCTTCATCTATACCTCCTCGTTTGATATCATCAATGACAAAGTTTACCAATCTATTATTCTCAAGCTTAACCTTAACTTCACGTTGAAATACACGTACTTCGAGCACCTCACCCCGTCCATAAGGGGTGTGGACAATTTCACCCACCTGAGGGAAGTCTTTCATCATTTTCTCGTAAAAATCTTTCTCAAACCCCAAGCAACACATGAGCCGCCCACATAACCCAGTGAGTTTGTCTGCACCCGCAAATATATTCTGTAGTTTCACCTCCTGTAGGGTTATGAGTTGAAACTCCTTAAGGAATGTCGCACAACAGAGTGTACGGCCACATAGGCCAAAGCCGCCCATCTTCTGTGCAGCTTCACGTGGTCCTATCGCACGTAACCTCACTCGTACTTTGAAGTTCTTACCCACCGAACGTGCAAGCCCTTTAAGGTCGACTTTCTTTGTAGCTAAGTAGAAGATTTCGACTTTCTTCTCCGATAACGTAAGATGCGAATCCAC
>CBFDTI010000050.1:0-9188 GCA_965612795.1 uncultured bacterium
AATCGCGTATAATGGTGCGCACGGTATCTACGCAGAAGGTGGTGAAGGTGAGCTAACTTATAACCTGATCTATCGCAACAACAAGCATGGTATCAAAATAAAGGGCGTATCCACATACCTTATTAAAAACAACACCATAGCCTATAATAACGGACATGGCATACTGGCATATGAAGGGGCGGCACCTCAGATTATAAACAATATTGTAGCATTTAACAACTGGGGTATCGTAACACAGGTGAAAGATGCCGCACCCGGTAACCCAACTCTTTCACATAACAACGTATACAAGAATGGGCAAGTGGATTGGAGTGCCAACCTTCAACACCCCACTGATATATCTGTAGATCCCCAATTTGTAAACCCCGAAGAAGATAACTTTTATTTAAAAGCTACCTCACCTTGCTTAAATGCGGGTGAAGGTGGCACGCCCATCGGGGCATTGGGTAAAAAGGAGGAATAATGGCGATTTTGATAGCCATCATCGTATTTTTTGTAATCATATTATTAGCTAACGCTATCAAGGTGTTACGTGAGTACGAGCGTGCAGTCGTATTTAGACTTGGTCGCTTAATAGGGGTTAAAGGGCCAGGTTTGATTGTAATTATACCATTCATTGACCGTGCACAGGTTGTATCACTACGTACCGTAACACTTGATGTACCACCACAGGATGTGATCACCCGCGATAATGTTTCAGTAAGTGTAAATGCAGTTGTATACTTTCGTGTGATGGATGCCGCCAAAGCTGTTGTTGAGGTTGAGGATTACTTCTACGCGACTTCACAGATAGCGCAAACCACACTACGGAGTGTACTGGGGGAGGTTGAACTCGACACGCTTCTAGCAGAACGCGAGAAAATCAATCAGCGACTTCAACGTATAATTGATGAATCCACCGACCCGTGGGGGGTCAAAGTCACCACGGTAGAGGTTAAACATGTAGATTTACCTGAGGGTATGAAACGTGCCATGGCGAAACAGGCGGAAGCCGAACGCGAACGACGTGCTAAAGTTATAAGTGCACTCGGTGAATACCAGGCTGCTGAAAAGCTACGTGATGCAGCCAAAGTCATGAGCGAATCCCCCATAGCAGTGCAATTGCGGTTCCTGCATTCACTTACTGAGGTATCGGCGGAAAAGAATTCGACCATCATATTCCCTGTACCAATAGATCTGCTTGCACCATTTGTAAACGTGTGGCGTCAATCCATAATAGAGGAATCGAAAAAATAAAGCTACCAGACAACTTTATAACGCGTTATAGGGAATTGTTGGGTGAAGAATGGCCTACTTTCTACGAGTATATTTTTCGTCCATTACCGATTAGTTTGAGGGTTAACCCGTTGAAATGTAACCCATCACACATCAAGGAACGATTAGAAAGGGAAGGATTGAAACTCACTCCCATACCGGGGATAACGTTTGCTTACGTTGTAAAGGGGGACGGTGTACACCATAAAATAGGTAACCTTATCTGGCATTTTCTTGGCTACATCTACGTACAGGAGGCTGCATCTATGTTACCCCCAGTGGTGCTTGACCCACAACCTGGCGAGTATGTACTCGACTTGGCAGCAGCTCCGGGGTCGAAAACTACACAAATAGCAGCAATGATGGACAACACCGGTGTCATAGTGGCTAATGATATACGGATTGATCGCATAAGTGCGCTTTCGTCGAACCTCGATCGCTTAGGTGTTATCAACGTAATGATAACAAAGCTCGACGGCCGTCGTATGGGTAGATTATTTACGAACTTCTTCGATAAGGTGCTCGTGGATGTACCATGTTCGGCTGAAGGTACCTCACGTAAATCACCGGAGGTGTTCAGCTTTTGGAGCGTAGCCAACATCCACAAGATGCAACGCATACAGATACCATTACTGGTGGCAGGCTTCAAGGCGTTGAAACCCGGTGGCCAGCTCGTGTATTCCACCTGTACCTTAGCACCTGAGGAGAACGAGGCCGTGATCAGCTACTTGCTCGAGCACTATCCAGCTACCGTGGAGGAGATACGGATTGAAGGTTGGCGTCACCATGAAGGTATCACCGAATGGCAAGGTCGTAAATTTCATCCAGATGTTACGAAATGTTGGCGTCTGTATCCGTTTGACAATGATACTGAAGGGTTCTTCTTATGTCTCATACGTAAATTGGCACCTACACCTGGGGAGACGTTCGAGTTACCGCGTACCAAACATAAACCGTGGCCTCCTGACAGAACCTTATGGTCCAAATATGGGTGGCCAGAATTTGACGATGTACAATTTTATGCATCAGGTGATAAGGTATGGGTGATGAGTGAACAACTTTTTGCGTTTGAATTTGAACATTCCCTACGGCGTGGGTTGCTGTTTGCACGTAAGATCAAAAACGAGTATAAGCTTACCACAAATGCAGCACAGCTATTTGGCAGATATGCAACCAACGGCTACGTGTTGATATCACGTGAGCTTGCAGAACGTTTCATAAGAGGTGAAGATATTCCCTGGCATGAGAAGGTTGAAAACGGTAAATGGATTATTGTTAGATGGGACGAATATCCATTAGGTATTGGCTCGATTATAGGTGATCATATAAAGAATCAATTGCCACGCTCCAGACGTGTAGTAGAAAATTTGCTACGATTGCGATGAAAATCATAGGTGTAGATGGTGGTGGTACCCGTACACGTATACTTGTGGTAACCGACGACGGCGAATTCTTATCCGAGCATATTGAACCTGTAAGTTTAAACTTCAGCGTATTAGGTGAGGCCAAATTCCGTGATACTATAATACAGCTGCTCAGCTCTTACAAAAACGATACCGTGGTACTTGGGTTGGCAGGTGCCGGTCGTGCCGCTGAACAACGTCGTATACGTGAGATAATGCAACAGCTTGGGTTCACATCAATCGCTATCTACAGTGATGTGGAAATCGCATTTCAGGGTGCATTCCTTGGTCACCCAGGCATACTTGTGATCGCAGGTACCGGTAGCATCGCATATGGTGAATATGGGGGGCGTAAAGCGCGTGCAGGTGGTTGGGGTTACTTGTTGGGCGACGATGGCAGTGGCTTCTGGATAGGCCGTACCGCCATACGTAAGGCATTGGAGTGCCTCGAACGTGGTCAACATAATCTGCTTACAACCACCATCATGGGGATGTTTTCAATAAGCGATTGGTGTGATATCCTTACACAAATCTATCAGAGTAGCTCGCCAGTTAGTAAAGTTGCCAGTATCGCACCTAAGGTGTTCGAACTCACAGATACGTGTGATGAAGCACGTCAAATCATACAGGAAGCGGGTCGCAGATTGGCGCATCTTGTAGACAGGGTAGCGACTAACCTTTCATATGAGGGTAAACTCACCATCCGCTATACTGGCGGTATATGGAAGAATAAAGCAAAAATACTGCCAAGCTTTGAAGCTGAACTCCGAACTTTAGGGTGGCAGTTTGGGGTCTATCCCCCATTAGCAGATCCGGTTTGGGGTGCAGTATTCATTGTGGCTCAGGAAAGGGGGTTAGATAAACTTAAGTATCGAATATTAAATCGGTTCGCCAGTTAGGTGGCGGCTCCTGTATTTTAAGCCTATGATAGGTGACTGCTTTGATACCCAGCTCAAGTACATGGCGATTGGGATCGTAGGGTTCACCGTATGCTTCACCAATGTACCTTTTATCGGTGAGTTCAACAGTTTTAAACTTACAGAATAACTGCTTATCGACCTCAAACTTGTAGAGCAGCTCAGCTAACCAATCATGTAGCAGATCCTCGTATGTATCACCATGTACTTCGATAACCACCTTATGGATAGGGTTTACACCTTCTGGTACTATTAACTGAAACATACCACGCGCAGCCTCTTCGAACAGCTCAGCTAAACTGTCAGCCCATACTTCGATACCAGCATCCGCTGTGTGTGGTATAATTTTGAACCCCATGCAATTAAAATATGGCGGTCTGGTAAATTATCAATCATCAAACCTCAGCGGTATTGTTGACGTACCAAAAATATACATTACCCATAATAGATGAAATTCTTACATGTGGCTGACTTGCATCTTGGCAAAACCTTAAAAGATGCACCTAGCAGGTATTACGACTTTTTTGATGCATTCCGCAAAGTAGCCGAATTTGCGATCGGAAACCATATTGATGTGATATTAGTTGCAGGTGACTTATTCCACAAACCGCAGGTATCACCGAGAATATTATCAGATACGATCGATATACTTAACTTATTACGTGAGCACGATATAGATGTTATAGCCACGTTTGGCAACCACGACAACATTGGTACACGTGAAGGCTCGTGGCTCGAGTTCCTATCGTTACGGGGTTATATCAAGTTTCTGCGGCCGTTCAATACCGAACATGGAGTTGAACTCAGACCATGGGATGACGAACGAAAGATTGGCTCATTTATTGACATCGGTAATATACGGATATATGGTCTTGGTTATTTCGGTACACAGGCGGGTGAGATCATACGTGAGGTGTTACCACATATCGATACCACCAGAGAGAACATATTGCTACTACATGTGGGAGTAAACGAGTATCGTACATTAATAGATGTAGGCAAAATCGACAAATCCGAGCTTATGCCTCTCAAAGATTATTTCCGTTACGTAGCGCTCGGCCATGGTCATAACAACTACGAGGTGGATGGTTTTGCGTACAACCCAGGTGGGTTGGAGAATGTGAATTTTGGTGAAGAAACCAGCACCAAAGGGTTTTATGTGTTTGAACTTGGTAAACCACCCGAATTCGTACCGATAGATAAACTCCGAAGGCGTCGCCCTATGTACCACGTTTTTGTCAACCTAACAGGTGCAAGGCTCATAGAAGATGTAGAGACTAAGGTGTTGGATAAGGTGACACAAGTTGCACCCACAAAAGATGCACTCCTGCAGGTTACTCTACAGGGGAGATTGGGCTTACATCCATCAGAGATCAAAAGGGAGCGACTCAAAAAACTGATAAACGACAGGTTTACCCCTATGAGCACACATATAAGGACGGAAGTCACTACGTTCAGTGATACAGAAGGTGAAGAGCTACCGTTACATCAACTTATACGTGATACAATACAGGTGATGATAGATGAGTCACCCGAATATCGGCACTTAAAAGATAAATTAACGGAAATTGTGCTTAAACTCAAACAGCTTACGCTCAACGAAACCGTAAGTGAAACCGAAGTTATAGAGGAACTAAGAAAGGATAGCAATGTACTTAAAGAGTATAGAGATAAAGAACATCAAATCTATAAGGGAGATCAGCTTAAACTTTGGTAGCGGCATACAGGTCATATGTGGGGCTAACGGTGTAGGTAAATCCACAATATTTGAATCTATAGCTTATGCGCTGTTCGATGTACCAGCTAAGAAGTTCGTGGGTAATATCAAGAACTTTTTGGCGTTTGGTACAAAGAAAGGTGAGATAAGCATCGTCTTTGTCGGCAAAGATGGCAAGGAATACAAAATACGACGGTTCTTGCCGAGCGGTCATCGCATACTTTACGAGTACAGTTTTGGTAACTGGTCTGAAAAGGAGACTCGTGAGGAACAGATAAATGCCATTGTTAAGGAGCTATTGGGGATCGATCCTACACGTGCGTTGGATAAGGAGTTTGAGTATGTCATTGGACCATTTCAGGGTAGGTTTCTTTATCCATTCAACGAATCCGGCAAGGAACGTACCGATAGCTTCGAGAAGATACTCGGTATAAGTGAATTCCGTGAAGCATTTAAGGCTACACAGCGACATGCAAGCCTAATAAAAAGTAAAATAGAGGAGCTCACCAACCGTATAGCGGATTTCGGTGACATAGAAGGTGAGCTGGAAAGCAAGCATCGAGAGTATCAGGAGGTGCTCGACAAAATAAACCATGGCAAACAGATGATCCAGCAACTACGTACAGAGATCAACAAGCTTACCCAAGAAGTGAGCGAACTCGAACAGCTCAAAAATTCAATACATGAGCTGGAACTATCTATCAAACACGAGGAAGGTGACCTTAAAGCGATTAGTAGTGAGTTACAGAAATATCGCCAAGATAAAATGGTTATCGCAGAGGCACGTACACAAATGGAGAAGCTACATCCTTATTATGAACGCTATCGTGAGATAGAGAGATTAATGGAGGAGTTAAACCGCTCGTTACAGGAAAAGGATAAGCTCACACAAAAATTAACTGAATACGAACGTCAACAGGTGGAGCTCGAGACTGAAATAAAGGGGTTAACTAAGGACGTAGATGACCTTAAGAAAGATATAGATGTGCTCAACCAAGAAAAACAGCAGCTGGAGAGCGAGCTTTCCCGTAAAGATGAAGTTGAACGCTCACTTACACAGCTTGTGCAGCTACAGAAACGGTTGGAGGCTCTAAAATCAGCTAAAGTCACTCTGGAGGAGAGGTTGCGGTTCACACTCGAAGGAGAGGATAAACTCCGCTCAGGTATATGCCCAATATTTAACGAAGCATGTCCAATAGCTGATAGTGTGGATTTAACTGAGAAAAAGGAACAGTTACATGCAGAGGTTACTAAATTGAAGGAAGAGATCGAGCAACTCGAAACGCAGGTGAGTAAGTTGGACGATCTGAAGCTACAGCTGAAGAAGTTTGAACTACTGAATGAACGTAAGGATAAACTACTAGCTGAACTCCATACGAAACGTGATGCACTTTTAGAGGCTGAGCAAAGGATTGGTGAACTACAACTTAAACTCAACTTAATCAATAAAGAGCGTAGCGAGTTATCAGATAAGCTGAGTAAGTTTGACAAACTGCAAAGGAGGATGCAAGAGATAGCAGAAGAAAGCGAGAAACTTAAACCCAGCTTCGAGGAGTACATGAAGCTGATGAAGTTTGTCGACCGCGAAAGTGAAGTTAACGCACATATCGGTAAGCTCGAACATCAGCTATCTGAGGTTAAAGCCAGAATAGAGGCACATACTAAACAACTTGAAGCTATGAAAAGTCGGTACGATGAGGTAAAGCATAGCGAAAAACGCACACAGCTGGAGAAATTGAAGGGAGATTATAAAGCCCGTGAACGTGAGATCGAGATTTATGAAAGTAACTTAAAATCATTGGAAGCTGATATCATCAACCTTGAGTCTAAGAAGACGAAGCTGGAACAGCTCAAATCTGAGAAAGATGAGTGGCATCATACCCTTGAGTTGTTGCAATTCATAAGGGAACGTATATTCAACAAGATAGGCGAACGTCTATCACAGAAACTACGCACCCGTATAAGCGTCGAAGCCAACCGCATATACCAGGCGATCAGCGATACAGATGAGGAGCTGGAATGGGGTGAAGGATACTCGATAAGATTAGTCGATTACGTTAACGGTGTACGACGTGTACGCGAAGATATGAACCTATCAGGGGGTGAGTTCATGACTGCAGTGATAGCACTCAGGTTGGCATTACTTAAGATATGTGGCACAAAGATAGCGTTCTTTGACGAACCTACATCTAACCTCGACACCGAACATCGTGAAAACCTTGTTGAAGTGTTCAAGCGCCTCGAAGAAGGTGGTAACAAACCCTACGACCAGCTATTCCTTATCAGCCACGACGTGAGTTTCGCCGAGATCACCGATAACCGTGTGGAGCTGGCAAAAGATCCAATCCGCGGCACATACGTGAAGAGATGAGACGGTTCTTTATACTGCTTTTTCTCCCAACATCCCCATAAACCTTTGTGCATCTTCGCGCATATAGACGTTATTAAACATCACATAGTTTACACCTTCCTTTAGCCACATTTTTAGGGTTCCGAGCTCTTCGTCAGTATACTGGTATCGATACCCACCTTTGCCGTGCAACCTATAGTACGTAATCTTGCCCACTGTTTTCTGGCGTTTGAACGGATCAACGCAATCCACCACCCCCAATTCCTCACATAGCTTACGTATTTCATCAGGTTGCCACTTGCCACGTGGCTCCCACACGTATATAAGATCTGGGTCACGTATCTTGTCGAAAAACCTACGTAGGTTGTCTTTGTTCTCATCCGTAGGTTGGAATGCTGCCGGTGACTGAAACACTATCACCTTAGCTTTTAATATACTTGCAGCTTCCCTTGTCACCTCCCACGCATGTAATACCTCAGCTGTAAGTTTGAAATTACCGTATAGCTCAGCTTTACTCGTATCGATACTGGTACGTTTCAACTTACGATATGTGGGGCTACTCGGCGTATGTGTGATCAACTGCCATGCCTTTATCGTGAACTCAAACCCATCTGGTGCCTCATCACGCCATTTTTTCAGTGTCTCCGGAAGTGGTGGCTCATAGAACGTTTGTTGCACTTCTACCACTTTAAATATCGTGTAATACTGCTTACGTGAGAGGGGGAACCCACAACACCCAACTTTAATCACCATTTACCCAAGTACCTAAGCCCATGCCACCCTATATCACTACGATAATATACGCCATCAAACTGTATCTTTGTAAGTTCCGCATAAACTTTATCCACTGCAGCTGGCAAATCCTTATCTATTGCAACAACATTCAACACCCTACCACCAGCCGTCACTATGCGATCATCTTCACGTTTTGTACCTGCGTGAAATACTATTACATTTTCGACATCATCCAACCCCACTATCTCCTTACCTTTCTCGTATTTACCAGGGTAGCCTTTCGATGCAAGTACCACGCAGACTGCTGTAGCAGGCTGCCATTTCAACCTCACATTTGCCAACTCACCATCTATCGTCGCAAGTATGGGTTCCATAAGATCCGATCCCAGTAGCGGTAATATCGCCTGTGTTTCAGGGTCACCAAATCTTGCATTGAATTCAAGTACCTTCGGCCCCTCGTCTGTCAACATCAACCCTGCATATAGGACACCTCTGTATATAATACCTTCGCGTTTCAGCTGCCATATTGTGGGGTTAAATATGCGTTCGAGGATATTCTCGATCTCATCCTTATCCAAAAATGGTACCGGTGCATATGCACCCATACCACCTGTATTGGGTCCTTTATCGCCATCGTATATCTGTTTATGATCTTGTGACGGGACCAGTGGTACCAAATCTTTGCCATCCACAAACGCCAGCAACGAAACTTCCTCACCCTCAAGATATTCCTCTATCACCACCTTACTGCCAGCAGCGCCCAACGTACGTTTGACCATCAAATCATGTAATACCTCAAGTGCTTGCTCTTT
>CBFDTI010000051.1:0-8631 GCA_965612795.1 uncultured bacterium
GCGTCAGATGTGTATAAGAGACAGGTCCTATTTAATTATAGGAACTTAAAAATAAGCTTCTTTCGTTCTTTGAAATCCAAAATATAAGAGATAGCTGATTGAAGAGCCTGATAAAGAGATTCCCCTATTGTAGATAACTCTAATCAAGTACTCATTCCAATAAAAAAATACAATGCGGTCGGAGATTCAGGCGTCTTATAAATCCGTGCAGGTTTCTTTTTAGGAGTAATTTTTGGCGTTGCATAGTTCGGATAAGGGATCAAGTAGTGGTTTTGTTTTAACCCCATCGTAACCAAAGCTAAAATCCCCTTGTTTGGGCTCCTCTTTGGTAAATATTTTCTGGCAATTTTATCCAAAAAGCTCCTTATATTTCATTTCTTTATTTTTGTCACTTTAAAATTAGCGTAGTTCTTTTTTGGCCAAATTTGAGGGTTCTGTGGAACACGAAATAGTTTTTTAGCATCTGAATCAACGCGCTTGCTTATCCAATTGAAAATTTCATCTACTTCAACCCAGCCGTTATTATTCTTATCAATTTGTTCACTTGTCTCCCCCCTTAAGGCTTGTAGGAGATAGTAAGCAAATATACTATGCTGATAATCCTTATATTCGTGAGCCAGTTGGTCAAAATCTGCTGCCGATATTATGACGCCGTTTGAACTAATCTCTGGTAACCGACCAATAGCAAATGGAGCTACTCCTTCAGGAGCGGTAGAATAGCATGCATTCACTGCAATAAACACCTTTGCCTTCATTCTTGAAATCATATTCTTCAAATCAGATATTGGTATAGATGTTGTCTGAAAAGCGATTTCATTTGTCCTATCAACATTGTATGGTAAAAGATAAGGACCACGTTTATCGGTTTCGGAGAGACAGCAACCACCATGTCCTGAAAAGAAGATATAAACAAAGCATGTATCCTTTGACCTATTTACCATATTTTCAATTTCTGCAAGTCTTGTGACTATATTATCATGAGTCGCATCTTTTCCAAGCAAAAGGTATATATGTTCCACGCCACCATATTCGATCATTGTGTTATAAAATTCCAATGCATCCTTTTCAGCATAAGATAGGGGCTGAATTGCCTTATTTTCATAACGGTTAATACCTATAACCAGGGCATAAGTATTGGGACGCTTAAATCTTCGCGGAGGAGGTGGAGAAGGAATCCTTTGGGGTTTCCCAATTTCAAATTTGAGCTCCCTTAATTTTGTAAATTTACCTGTTTGTTCACTAATGACCAATCTTGGTCTTATTTCTGATTCAGCAAAATCTTTCTTTACCGTGAAAACCATAACCGCTTCTTTACTCTCTTGGGGATTGATGTTCCCTACTTTTGATTCAAGAGACAAAAGTTCAACCCCTTCCTGATCGATCTGGATAGTCGCTTTTACTCCTCTCGCAACACTTGAGCCTCTATTCCTGATGTTTACCCTGAGCTCTATGGTTTCGCCTTTATCCACATCACCTTCGCCATCTCCAGTGGAGGGACTAATCATGTCATCATCGATAGTGATGTCTTCCTCAAAAACGACCGCCTTAAGTGCACTGGTATTCACCGAAATAATTTTATCTTCAGGTGCATACCCACCTGCTTCTGTTAATCCAATTATAAAATCAGATACACCATCTTTAGTATCAAGAGGCATCTGAAATCGCAAATCAACATCCTGCTTTTCAGCTGGCTTGATTAAGCCCAAGTATTCTTCATCAAGGACTTCACCTTTGTCATTCTTCACAAATGCCTTTACTTTATATGCTTCGCCTCTACCTGAGTTCCTTATACTCAACTTAAATCCAACTATTTCCCCTGCATTAAAACAATTATCTTGATTGTCATCAAATGGCACTACATCAAAGGTAAGATATGGTGGAACGACTTGCTTTGTAGTAATATAGGTTTCTGTTTCAAAGTATTCGCCTTCTTTATGTGATGCGGAGGTACAGATAATTTTAAACTCTCCGGTTGGCAAATTTTCCTTTGCTTTTATTGGGATTCTAATAATCTTATATTCACCTGCTTTAACCTTACCCACAGAAAAACTCTTTGGCAACTCCACTTTATTCCTAAACTCATGATCAGGAATAGAAAGTAATAACTTTACATTGTCAGCATCTCCTTTGCCATTATTAAAAACTCGGACTACAACTTCACCCTTTTCACCACTCTCAAGTATATTATTGCCGTTCTGTGTCTCATCTGAAAACCACACGTCTGCAATGAGATCGGGTGGATAGATAACTTCAACATTACCTTGCCATCCTGTACCTACTCCAACAAGTAAACTTACACCCCCATATATGAAGGAAACTTCTTTGCCGTTAGTCTCGTTGTAAAATTTAGCAAAACCAATTCCAACTCCTGGATGGGCACAAATATCTTCTGCTCCCGCCCATTCTAATCTTACTTCTACGCGATATTGTTTCAAGCTAAGAAAAGAAAATTTACCGGTTTCTGCCATTCCCTCTCGGGACAAGATAGGCGTTATGAAAGAAACCAGAATAATAGGATACGCCATATATTTACTTTCAGATAGAAAGTAGGGTCTGATGTAAGGAACTAATGAGACACAGAGAGGGAGTTCCAAGATTGAGTATGCAGTCGTCTCGCCTACTCCTACAAACTCTAGGGCGGCAGACTTTATTCCAATAGCAAAGCCAGGAGGCCCGTACCAACCGATAGCCCCTTCACCTCCAGCTCCAAACGCAACTCCAAACGAGGATACCCACCAAGGATGGTCCAAATCATAGGAGCTAATTCCTATTTCACCTCCTACTGCAAGAGAAGGAAAGGCTATATAGCCAAATAGCCCATGTGGTTTTTTTTGTATTCCTTCCACTTTTGGGATAAAAACAGGGGAGAATATCGTAATCAATATAATTTTTGAAACTATTTTGTAAGTTCTCTGACTACAAAATAAACTTCTCATAATCCCCTCCTTATTTTTAGCATTTTCTTATTTCATTTTTACATCTTTTTCACTTTCAAATCCTATCTCCATTTTTGTCTCTATCACCTCCTCATTTATTTATATAATCACTAAAACCCATATGTCAAGTAAAAATTTCTTCTTTTTCCCTTGAAATATCATCATCTACAAGGAACCATGTCACGTGCTTCCACTGCAAGGATGTGGATTTCTCCTGTGTGTATCTTAATTTCTCAATCTCACTTAGGAGAGACTTAGAGCTTCTCTTTTCACACACGCCTTCCTTTCAGGTCCGTGATTCAGAAAAAAAACTAAAAAGTTAATAACTTGTAGTAGATAGTAGAATCCATAACATATAAACGATGGCAATAAGAGTGATCGACAATCTCCACCTGTGTTGACGATGGATGTGGGTACCTAACTTTACTAAAAAGGGAGGTAAGATGCCGACATATGTGCTGATGACTAAATTGGCACCTGAAATAGCTCAACGTATGAAGGAACGTGCCACTATAGGTGAAGAATGGCGCAAGAAAGTAAAGGAACTCTGTCCCGAAGTGAAATTCATCTGCCACTATGCATTGCTTGGGCCGTACGACTTTCTGGATATCTACGAAGCGCCCAACGAAGAGGTAGCTGCTAAGGTATCGATGATCAGCCTCGCCATGGGGGCACTGAAAGCTGAGAGCTGGACCGCCATCCCTTACAAGCGGTTTGTTGAGCTCACAAAAGAGCTGTAAAGGGAAAGGTAAGGTGAAAAAATTAACCGTCGCACGTGCACGTAGGCTTATTGTCGAACGTCCTGTCATTGTACATAAGGATGAGTCACTACCTGAGCTTGTACTCGCTATAACAACGGATCCCAAAACACGTTCAATCTATGTGGTAGATAACGATGAACGGCTCATAGGTATGATCACCATACACGATATTATCAATGTGGCTTTCCCAACCCTTGCAACCCTCGATACGCTCGGCTATCGTGCATCCAAACTGTTATCCATGAAGACCGCAGGGGATATGATCACCGGTGCGCCAATCTATGCGAAGGATGACGAACCATTGGAAGACGTACTACAGCGGATGATAGATTATAACATCGAGGAACTACCTGTAGTTGATGACAACCTCCATGTGATAGGTGAGATCAACCTGCTTGAGATGCTCATAGTGTGGTTGGAAAAGTTGGTAACGAAGGAGTTCAAAGAATAGACCATCTTGCGAGTGTAACCCAAACATTGAATAAAATTCAAAATTAATTGACTTTTCATTTGGATTCCCCATTTTAATCACAACGGTTAATTATGAACGAACTCTTGGCAATAGGTATCCTCATCGTAATCGGTGTGGTAGGAGCAAAGCTTATCAACAAGCTCAGGCTACCATCGGTGGTGGGGTGGCTCATTGTAGGTGCAATCTTGGGACAATCTGGGTTAAAATTGTTCACCCCCGACTTCTTAGAAAGGGTGGGGTTCATCTCCGATATTACGCTTGGGTTGATCGGTTTCATCATAGGGGTTGAGATTACGGTAGCTACACTTAGGCGGTTGGGTGGTGGCATAATTTCGGTAATACTTGCTGAATCGTTTGGTGCATTCATCCTGGTTTTCATCGGTGTATGGTTATTAACCCATGATATAGCGTTAGCTTTGTTGTTTGGTGCACTTGCACCCGCATCCGCACCTGCTGGCACCGTAGCGGTGTTACAGGAGTATAAAGCTGATGGCCCATTAACCAAAGCCCTACTCATAGTTGTAGGGGTTGACGATGCACTCGCGATAATGATATACGTGTTTGCTGCCTCATACGCTAAGGTACTGGTAGGTAATGTACATCTTTCGGTAGCTGGTATGATTGGTAAGCCACTGCTCGAAATACTGCTCGCAATCGGTATCGGTGGTACACTCGGCTGGTTACTGGGGTTCTTCACCCAAAAGATACGTGCACCTGAAACCCTCCTACCCGTTAGTATAGGGGTGATACTCATCTGTGTGGGGTTATCTAAATTGCTACATTTCTCGTTGATCCTGGCGAACGTGACCCTGGGTACAGTAGCTGTTAATGCTTTCCCCAGGGCAGCCAGAAGGATTTCCGACCACATACAAATATTTATACTGCCATTTTATGTATGTTTCTTTGCATTGGCGGGTGCACATCTTAACTTTTCGTTACTACTTAAAATAGGTTTACTTGGTATGATCTACATAATATGTAGGAGCGGCGGCTTGATAGGTGGAGCATGGTTAGGTGCAACCACCGGCAAACAGCCACCCACTATCCGAAAATACCTGGGCCTAGGTATACTATCTCAGGCTGGTGTAGCGGTAGGTTTAGCCTACCTCGTAAATCGTGAGTTTGTGCCTCTCGGCCCCAGTGGGGTAAGGATCTCTTCTATTATACTAACCATCATAGCTGCCACCACCATAGTGTTCGAGATCATCGGCCCCATATGTACGAAAATTGCGATCACAAAAGCTGGCGAACTATACAAGAAATAAGCATACGTGAAAGTTGACAAATCTCTTTGTCCTATAGAGTTTATAGGTTAGCCTTATGTTGTTATTACATTTGGCAATCATCATTATCTTAGCTAAAGTGTTTGCGTTCTTATCCACCCGCATAAGGGTGCCACCAATCATTGGTATGATAGTTACTGGCTTGATACTGGGGCCCACTCTTATCGGGTTTATGGAGAGTGACGAAGTCATCCATGCACTTGCGATCATCGGGGTCAATATTTTGTTATTCATAGCGGGGTTGGAAACTGACATTTCTCTACTACGTAAACAGAAGGTTACCTCTATGTTTGTCGCAGTAGGTGGTGTAACGTTACCGTTTATCGGTGGCTTCATACTCAGTATGATATCCCATCTACCGTTGGTACAGGGGCTCATAGTTGGTACGATACTGACTGCCACAAGTGTCAGCATAACTGTTACTGTGCTACATGGGTTGAATAAACTGCGATCAGTCGAAGGTACCGTCATCTTAAGTGCTGCCGTGCTTGACGATATCATAGGTGTATTATTGCTCACATTTATATTTGCGGTTGCGGGCGTACAAACGAGTATCATCGTGACGATTATCAAACTATTTGCTTATCTTATCGTGGCCAGCTTGGTTGGCTATTTTCTGTTTCCACCGCTTATCTATTGGGTGGAAAGATTGCGCCTCCCTCATGTAGAGGTAGCTATCGGTTTATCTCTCGCATTTATATATGCGTGGTCGGCACACTCGGTGGGTATAGCTTCGATCACTGGCGCATATCTTGCGGGATTATTTCTGGCACGTACGAGGTTACAACGTAAGATAGCCAACGGTATGGAAATCTTCTCTGAAGTGATGTTTGGCCCCATATTCTTCGTAAATGTGGGGTTAGAAGCCAACCTACGTCATCTGGTTATTAACCCAACCTTTGTACTATCATTTGTGCTGATTGCTATATTGTTGAAAATGTTCGGCGCTATGGGAGGTGCGAAGTTGGCCAAACTTGACACCTACACATCGCTGAAGATAGGTGTGGGTATGACACCACGTGGTGAGGTCGCCCTTATTGTTGGTACACTTGCTCTATCGTATGGATATATAGGGTTACCAGTATTTAACGCTACAGTTGTTATGGTGCTCGTCACCGCAATCTTTGCACCACTCCTACTCTACAGGTTATACGGGGGTTAACCTCAACGGTTATATTAAGACTGGCTCAGCCCGCAAACAGTACCATCGCAGTAAGTGCGAGTATGATGGCGATACTCTGCTTTATTGTGATAGACTCCTTAAGTATAAAGAGGCTAAGCATTATCGTAACTATGGGGTATAATGCAGTCATTGTCACAACAACGGATGCTTTACCCTTGGTGATCGAGTATAGAAAGGATACCGCACCTAACGTACCCATTATACCTGTGACAATTGCAAGTGTCATCCCCTTTGTGTGGAGTTCGGGTCTAAAATCTATCGTGGCTAATATCACAATAGTCACCACTATGCTACCGATAGTCTGAAATACTAGCACACTTCGAGGATCGATATAGCGGGTGGCAAGCTTGGGTAGAAACCCCCATACCCCCCACAGGACCAATGTAAGCAACCCGAAAATAAACCAATTACCCATTTTCATGTGAAGAACTTAATAATATCTCAGCAAGCCACGTAATTTAGATATAGGCGAACACATCGCTCTCTACCACTAAAATAACAGGAGCTCCGGTGACGATCCATACGCACAGGAAGCGCCTCCATAAGCGAGGCTAACACTTACCTGCGTGTCGACATGGAGGGTAATAACCAACCCCACTGTCGCCACCGGAGCTCCATTAATAAAGTAACTCTTATCAAATCGATGTCAACCCCTAACCATAAATCGTACCATCCGCAATAGACCAACTTGACAATTTTAGACTTACCTTATTATATTAAATATGTTTAATTATGAGGGGTAAGGTTAGGTTGACGTCGAGTTTGGAGGATTATCTCGAGGCGATCTGGTTATTATCGCGCGAATCGAAGGCAGTTCGTGTGCGTGATGTTGCACGTTATCTGGGGGTTACGCCGGCTTCTGTGGTGAATGCTGTGAAAATGCTCGCACGTCGAGGGTTAGTTGAGCATGAGCCTTACGGTTATATAAGTTTAACCGATAAAGGTGTGGAACTGGCAACTCAAATCTATGAACGTCACACAATTCTTACATGTTTCTTTCGCGATATACTAGGGCTTGACTCCAACTCCGCTGAACAGACGGCTTGCATTCTTGAGCATCACATTAGTGAAGAGGGACTGGCTCGGTTGGTTAAGTTTCTGGAATTTGTCGAAGAGTGTCCAGATCGCGCACCTTACTGGTTAAAAAGTTTCCATCATTACATGAAAACGGGCAAACGTTTAGTAATTTGTCCACTCAGAGGAAAACAGAAATGACAGTGCGTATACCATTAGTAAGCGCGTATCCTGGTGAACCCTGTCGTGTCGTCCAGATACAAGGTGGACGTGGCTTAATCCGTAGGTTGTACGCACTCGGTATTCGTGAGGGCAAGGTTATACGCAAATTGACCACACAGTTCATGCGTGGCCCAGTGGTGATCGACGTTGGTGGTGCTCAAGTAGCGATAGGGTTTGGTATGGCGAGCAAGATCATCGTCGAGGTTGACCGATGAGAATCCTACTTATGGGTAGCCCCAATGTAGGTAAAAGTGTGATCTTTACGCGACTTACTGGGGTTAATGTCATTACTTCCAATTACCCCGGTACTACTGTTGAGTTCACAAAAGGTACGATGCGATACAGAGGCGAACGTGTAGAGGTTGTCGATGCTCCCGGTACCTATAGTTTAGATCCTACTTCACGTGCTGAGGAGGTGGCTGTGGCTATGGTTGAAGAGGCTGATCTCATCATAAATGTGGTTGATGCCACCAACCTCGAGCGTAGCCTCAACCTAACGCTTGATCTCATCAGGACTGGTAAACCCTTGATCATCGCACTCAATTTATGGGATGAAGCCAAGCATAAGGGGATAAAGATAGACGTGAAACAACTGGAAAAGATACTAGGTGTACCCTGTATCCCAACCTGTGCAGTCACTGGTGAAGGCATAAAGGAGCTCGTTTCGAGGTTGGATGAAGCCTGCCCGTCTGAATTTACATATCAGGATAAATGGGAAACCATTGGCCAAATTGTGAGCAAGGTCCAACAGGTTACACAT
>CBFDTI010000052.1:0-8457 GCA_965612795.1 uncultured bacterium
GAAGCTACACCAAAAGCTGCCGATAGCATATACATCGTCCTTAAACTGTAAGTAAGTTGATAAGCCGCGGATGGTGGGTTAACTATCAAACTGAATATCAGTAACCCACCTACTGTGTTTAAGCTCAACGCCACTGTCATACCGGCAAGTAACAGCATCATGTAGAAGATTGGCTTATCAGGTATACCGACAGCACGTGCGAGCTCGCGATTGAACAGAGTGGCTTCGATCTCCTTGAACATAACTCCCAGGAACAGTAGATTGATACCCACCACTATTATCAAGAATATTAAGTCACTACGTGACAGCAGTAGTATGTTACCCCAGATGAAGTTAAGCGCTTCAGTTTTGGGCCCCTTGAGCAACCCCATACCAAGGAATGCAATACCCAACAGTATCGAAAATATGATGCCAAGTGATACGTTGGGATCGAGCTCCGCACGTTCAGCCATGGGGCCAACAAGCCCAGCAGCCGCAAGTGAGAACATGATCGCCATAGTGAGTGGGTTCACACCGAGGAGTAGCCCAAATATTGCGCCTGCAAACGCTGCATGTGACATCGCAACACCAATGAACGGTATACCCAATAGCATTATCCATACACCGATGATGCCACAACCTGCACCTGCGAATATTGATGCCAGTATCGCATTACGCATAAACTCGTATTGCAGTAGATCAAACATTTCGTCTATCGGTTGATGGTCAGTGGCCCCATAGGGTGATCGTAAAGCTCGTAAAGTAGCTTATCATCCAGCTGCTGTATATCGCCAGCCCATAGAAGGGTACCGTGCTTCATAAGAACTACCTGCCTGCATGAACGTGGTATATGTGTCAATATATGTGTCACGAATACAACCGTTATATGGTTCTCGTTGTAGATTTTATCAATCAACCCCACTATCTCCTCCTGAGCTTTGGGGTCGAGGTTGGATGTGGGTTCATCCAGCAACATGAGTTCAGGTTGCTGTGCTACCACACGTGCAAGTGATACCTTCTGTTGTTCACCACCAGAAAGGTGACCAATAGGACGATCACGTAACTCCAATACACCAGTAAGCTCCATAGCATGGTGGACAATATCGTCATCCTGTTTAGTCAAACGCCGAAATAGTCCAACCTTACCAAACCTACCAAGCTTTACAACCTCCTCCACAGTGATGGGAAACCTAGGATCGATGGATAGATTCTGTGGCACATAACCGATACGTTTGCGAATCCGTACTGCATTACGTGGTGTCATATACATGCCGAAGACCTTAACAGTACCGGAAAGTATCCTACCTAACCCATTGATAGCTGTAAGTAAAGTTGTCTTACCTGCACCGTTGGGCCCTATTACCGAAAGAAACGTACCTTCTTCTATGTTGAGTGAGATACCTTTCAACGCTACATTTTCACGATACGAAACCGTTAGATTGCGTATTTCGACTGCATTCATCCAACCATTCTAATCTTTCAAACCATTCACCAATCTCTCCACATTATCCATCAACGACTGGATGTATGAATCACCCAATGGGAAATTTGTCAACACCACATGTGATACACCTAGTTCATCAGCGATTACACGCCCTATGTTGCCACCACTCTGTAGGTTATCAACCACTATACGGACATCATGTTTACGTGCCAGCTCTATTAGCTTACACAGCTCTTTAGGTGATAGCTCCTCCGGCCTACCATATGTAGCGATTACGTTGAATCCAAGCCATTTAAGGAAGGTAGCCTGATAGTTTGCACAGATAGCTTTTACGTGATAGAAAGTTTCCGATATATTTTTGATCTCTGAAGCTACAGAGTCGATCAGCTTCTCGTATTGGGTTAGGTTCGTGCGATAAAATTCCTTATGCTGGGGGTCGAGCTCCACCAATATCTCCGTTATTCGTGCAGCTGCAACCTTCTGTATGTCGGGTATCATCCAGTTACCTTTGATTTTGAGTGTCTCTACCGCTATCCCTTCATTATCGATAGAATTGACCAACTTGCTTAGCCACCCCTCAAATCCATGACATAATATAGCGTTGGCGGCTGTTAAACCAACAACATCGGAGGGCTTAACATCGAAATGTCCGGGACACATTCCGGCTGGTACGATTGTTATTACGTCAACCTTATCACCACCTATTTGCTTGAGGATGGTTCCAATAAGTGAAGTGGTAGCAACAACCTTGATAGGTGATACAGTATGACCACTTGCAAGCAGTAGAAATATCCCGAGTATGAAGTTCATGTTACCTGAGTTCGACTTTCACACCCAACGTAAATGCACGACGTGGCATCCGATACAAACCAGCGGCACCCCCGGGTAGATCGGCATATATAACATAGTCTCGATCGAATATGTTATCAACCGCCAGGAATACATTCAGTTGAGGTAACACCCTGTAGCTGAGCTTAACATTGGCCACGAAGTAATCGTCAATCTTCTGCTCATGATTATCAGCAGCATAGTAGTTGCCAACGTATTGCCCTGTGAACGCAACTAGGAACTTATCGTGTGTGTATCGCATCACTATATCGAGTTTGTTGCCCGGCCTACCGGTGGTCTTCTCACCTGGATCGAGGTACGAGTAGTAGATGCGACCTGTGAAGTATCCGAGTTGCATGTTTAAGCCTGTCTCTACGCCTTTGAAATCAAACTTACCTGTGTTTTGGAATAGGAACATTGGTGGTGGGGTGGGGTTCTCCTCCAGCTGGATGATGTTGTCGCCTTTCATATCATAGCAGGTGAATTCGAACGTCACCCCATCTGCAATCCGATAGTCGAACCCTATCTCATAGTTCCAAACCCTTTCAGGTTTCAGATTCTCGTTAGATGGCGGAAACATGTATAGTTCGTTTAGCTGCGGGGACCTAAACCCTTTGCTGATGATTGCACGTAAGATAACACCTTCACGTAGATGTAACACGAGACCCACCTCCGGACATAGTTCAGTACCTGCAACCTCATCGTAATTGTATCTACCACCGAACGATAATATTGCTTTGCCAAGTAGCTGTTCGATATGCAAGAAGCCGGCAAATTCGGTTTTGGTCCATTCACCTTTGGGTTCGGAGAGCTTTTCACCACCCTGTTGACGGAACTCTACCCCTGCAACGAGCGTGTTACCGGTGAGTGGATGTACCACACCGTGTAACAACCCACCGTTTGTGAAATCACGTGAATGCCAGCCATCGGAAAATTGGTGATGCCCGAAATTACGATAGAGTTTGGCAAACAACTCAATACCTCCAAACTTGCTGTTCAGGCTCAAATCCAAAGCACCACGCTCGTAATCGTTCCAGGTATTAGACACAAGTGTATCGGGGTCGGTTGCCCGTAGTGGCTCTTCTTTGTAGCCGTCGAAATATTTACCATTAAAGGTGAGTTCAACCCGTTTGTTAAATCTATATCCCAGATGTGCAGTGAAATCTTTGCCATTATATGCAGAATTGGGTAGATGGCCGTCACTCGTACGCCAATCACCTGTCAAATAGTAGTCGAATTTACCGAGATTCGTACCGTGTCGAAGCCTAACACACCGAGTGTTGTAGGTGCCATATGAGGTGGTGAGATCGGTTTCGGTACCTTTCTTCAGTTTCCTAGTTATTATGTTGATCACACCACCAAGCGCATCTGAACCATAAAGTACGGATAGCGGACCACGAACCACCTCAATACGGTCGACATTATCGAGCGGTAGTGAATGCGTTACAGTGCAACCAAACAGCCCCATCTTAACAGGTCTGCCATCGATCAATACCATCAGCCTTCTGCCACGACTGCCGAGACCACGTACCTCGACATCGGCTCTACCGAAAGCGCCCGTCTTCTGAACAAATAGACCAGGTACAGTGGCTAAAATATCAGTACAAGAGTTTACATTTGAGGCCTCAATATCTTCACGAGTGACAACACTTACACTCGGCGAAAGATCCTTAACAGCACGCTCAAGACGAGTGGCAGTTACCACAATCTCATCTAGATAATATACCCGCAGGGTGTCATTAAACTTGAGCGTATCCTCGGCACCAACAAGCCCAACAAAACATAGCCAAAACACCAAAACCCACAACCTCTTCAACATCTTAACCCCCTATTTTCACACATTTTTTATTTTCGTGTGAATAAAGGGTAAAATAAAAAATTAGAGTATATGTCCGCATACTGCCTCGACGTGTAGTGAGCCATGTTTAACGCCTTTTGTTGTCTTCAATCTATTTGCCAGGTCGCTAATCTTGCGCAGGTTACCTTTGACCAGTATCACTTCGAAACAGTTATCATAGTCAAGGTGCACATGTTGTGATGAGATTATCAGCTCATTAAAATCGTGCTGGATATCGACCAACCTGTTCACCAGCTCACGTTTATGGTGATCGTAAACCAATGTTATCACACCCACTACATCTTTATCTTCTACCTTTATCTCCTCCCTCACCAACTTCTCACGTATAAGATCAGTGATAGCCTTCGAACGTGTCGGATACCCCTTCTTCTTAATAAGCCTATCGAACTCGTCCAACACACGCTTATCCAGGGATACACTGAACCGCACCAAACTCATGTAATACGAAAATAATGATCGTAATAAATTGTCAAGCTACTGAATTTACTTCACCCCTATTTTAATCTCGCCGTTGGCATCGACCACCACTTTACTACCTTCCTTGATCTCACCCTTAAGCACGGCTTCTGATAGCTTATCTTCCAGCTCACGTTGTATCACCCGTCTAAGTGGCCGTGCTCCCATGACAGGATCGAACCCTTCACGTGCAAGGTATTCACGTGCCTTATCTGTAAGTTCGATCTCCACCCCCGTCTCATGCATCCTATCTCTTAACCTACCCACAAGTATATCCACAATCTTCAGCACATGCTCCCACTTGAGTGGATGGAACACCACAATCTCGTCGATACGGTTGAGGAACTCCGGTCTGAAAGCATGTTTCACCACCTCCAGCACTTGCTCTTTGGCTTTGTTGAATTCAGCTTCGAATTCTTTCTCCAGCTGCTCACGCTCATGTTCGAGTGCCTCCTTCTCCTTCTTATATTCTGATTTGGTAATTTTCTTCTTTTCACGCTGCTGTTCAAGTTCGCGCATCCTACGGTGTAGCTCCTGATATTTGGGGTTGAATTTCTCCATCAAATCGCGTAGATACTCGCTACCCAAGTTCGATGTCATTATGATTACGGTATTACGGA
Organism: uncultured bacterium; assembly: GCA_965612795.1. Lineage (GTDB taxonomy): Bacteria > Hydrothermota > UBA3073 > NMUJ01 > NMUJ01 > NMUJ01. The sequence continues at coordinate 5,186 of CBFDTI010000052.1, forward strand.
AGGATACTGTCCTACCTTGTGAATCCGTTAACCTACCATCATCCAGCACCTGCAAGAATAGGTCGAACACCCTCGCATGTGCTTTCTCGATCTCATCCAACAGTATCACCGAATACGGGCGTCTACGTACTGCTTCGGTAAGCTTACCACCCTCTTCATACCCTACATAACCTGGTGGCGCCCCTATGAGTTTAGCTACTGAATGTTCTTCCTTAAATTCCGACATATCCAACCTTATCAGTGCATCTTCGTCACCAAACAGGAACTCAGCCAACGTCTTTGCCAGCTCAGTCTTACCCACCCCTGTAGGGCCAAGAAACAGAAACGATCCCAATGGTCGTCTTGGGTCTGCCACCCCCGCACGTGCACGCCTGATTGCACGTGATACCGCCACTATAGCCTCGTCCTGCCCTATAACACGTCGATGTAGGTGCTCCTCCATCTTCAACAACTTAGCTTTCTCCTCCTCCATCATCCTTGCAACAGGTATATTGGTCCATTCCGATACCACCTCAGCTACATCGTCGCTCGTCACCCGTACTTCTTCCAACTGTTCGCTCGCCTTTTGGCGTGCCTCCAGCAGTTCCTTCTTTGTTGCCTTGAGTTTATCCAGCAACTCCTCCCAACGCTTGAGGTCGCCTTTATCTTCGGCTTCTTTCACTTGTTTCTCCAGTTTCGCAACCTTATCCTCTAACTCCTTCAAATCTTTAGCACCCGCTTTCTCCTTTTTGGCTAACAACGTCTTTAGCTCATCCAGTTCCTTCTCCAATCGCTTTATGTCTGCTTCTATCTCGTTGATCCTCGCTTTCTCCCTTTCATGTGCCTTCTGTTCCTTTAACTCCTTCAACTTACCTTCGATCTCTTTCACCCTAATCTCTGGATACAACACTTTCAATGCCTTCTTGGATGCGGATTGATCGATCGCATCTATCGCCTTATCTGGCAGATGTCTATCCTGTACGTACCTATGTGTAAGCTTAACCGCTGAGGTTATGGCATCATCGTCTATCTTCACCTTGTGATGTTGCTCATACTTAGGTCGTAGCCCTTTCAGTATCTCGATCGTCGTCTCGGGTGACGGTTCCGTTATCCATATAGGTTGGAACCTACGCTCGAGTGCCGAATCCTTCTCAATATAACGTCGATACTCCTCAGGTGTTGTCGCACCTATCACTTGAAACTCACCCCTCGCCAGCGCTGGTTTCAACAAATTAGCTGCATCTAATGCACCACCCTCCGCACGTCCGGCACCTACAACGTTATGTAGCTCATCGATAAACAGTATCACATTACCTGCCTTCTTAATCTCATCCAGTATCTGTTTGAGTCGTTCCTCAAACTCACCCCGATATTTAGTACCTGCCAGCAGTGCACCCATATCCAGTTGCAATATCTTTGCGTCCTTCAACTGCTCCGGTACCTCACCTTTCGCTATTTTCTGGGCCAACCCCTCAACCAAAGCTGTCTTACCTACACCTGCCTCACCAACAATCACTGGATTATTCTTCTGGCGTCGTATTAACGTCTCTATCATACGTTGTATCTCCTTCTCCCTACCGATGACAGGGTCCAGTTTACCCTCACGCGCTAACTGTGTTAGGTTAACCGTAAATCGCTCCAATGCCGAACGTTCCTCCTCTTGCATCTCCTCCTTTATGTTACTGGGTATGGGTTCACCCTTTTGACCCCTCAATGCACGCATTATCTGTGATAGGTAGTAACCACCTACTGTATCAGGTGAATCCATCATCGCATCCGCAATATGTGTGATACCTACACCATCCTCTGCACTTTTGGCTGCCTTCTCCAATATCTTCTCGAGGAAAAATGAGTGTGAAGGTTCCTTCTCCTCACGCAAGAAATGTGCACGTAACTTACCTATAATGCGTCGAGGTTCAACCCCTGAATTCTTAAGCTGTAACAACGAACCTCGTAGCTTATCCTCAAGATCGGCCAACTCATACAACATGCGGTTGGCGTCTTCCTCCTCGAGCCCCCATCTTTTAGCTACCTCCCTTATCTCGGTTGCAAACTCCTTCGGTACACGTAGACTATAATCACGTAGTATCCATTCACGATCGTGCCCCCATACATCGCCAAAGAATTCACTGAATATATCCGTGCCGAAAAATTCATCTATCAAACTACGTGTACGCCGTTCGGGTACCCAACGTTTAACCTTAAGTGTGACAAACTCACGTATGCGTTCACCTCGCATATCTTTTGCAATCGCATCCTCAAGATATTTAAACAACGTGTGGTATAGCTCCTTTACCAAGCCCGGTGAATATGCGTTACTTAGCATCTTCTCACGCTCCTCTAATGCACCAATGTAGGAATTCGTCATCTCATCCAATTGTGAGTGGAAGCTCGACAACCCACGTTCAACTTCACGTCTAACCGCCTCTGCACTTATACCACGTTTATCCAGCAGCTTAAGGAATGGATTACCATCTTTAAGTGTAAACAATGCCTCCAGCAAGTGATCTGTATCAATATATGAATCGCCACGCTTCTTGGCATGCTTGCGTGCCTCTTCTAATAATGCTTTACCTTTGTCTGTTAGTTTCATCTCCTACCTCCTCAGTTAAATTTACGTTAACTTATGGTATGTCAACAATATCAGAGATTCAGCTATCGCCCACCTCAAATACTATTCTGATATCTCTCACATCTTTTGTTTCAAGTTTGAGGCTTTTAACCATCCCCAATATAACGTTGCCGATGATATCCTGTACAAACTTGTTTAGCTTTACATCTTTATGATTTACTATCAGTGATAGCTTTGTCCCCCTATGTGTTTCGTTCATCTTGCTCACAATGAACCGATATAAATCCTCAACGTCATCGAAAAAGAAGGACGGACATACCGCTTTTACTTCGAAATCTGCCACCACACACAGCAGTTCGTCATACGGTACTGTTATCTTTTCACTTACACCTTTACGAAGTAGGTTGATTTTCTTTATCCCTTCAACCTTACCAAACCCTTCCATCAACACAAGGTCAAAATCGGCAAACCATCCCTCAATCGCATCTAGGATGGGTTTATCCATAGGAGTGCGTATGATTGCTAGCTGATTGGGGGCTGTTAACACCACCCCATCTGCACCTGCTTGGGTAAACTTCCACGAATCTTTACCTTCTCTATTGAGCTCAAACCCATGTGGACAGTGTTTGACCACTGCTACTTTAAAGCCATCTCGCTTGAATTTAGGCAATAACTTAAGGATTAATGTAGTCTTACCAGTATCGGATGCACCCACGAACGC
>CBFDTI010000053.1:0-8254 GCA_965612795.1 uncultured bacterium
GGCCACACGATAAGATCCACATTCAAGTCGTGACACATATTTTTAAGCTTATCGATACGTTCACTAAGCGGTAATCGTTTCACGTAAGGTTCAACGTTCGGCTGTATAATCGCAACCTTTAATTCGGGTAGATATTGTAGCGCCGTCTTTTTAACCCCGTATAAATATATGCATACAAACAATGTAATTATAGGGATGATCATCCATCTACGACGCAAAAATAGAAAATAGTAGAGTAGGAGGTTGACCAGCATCACTATAAAACTTATCCCGTAAATACCCACCAGATCCGCAATCTGTACCATCTTTAGGTATGGCGTAAGTGCATATCCCACAAGCCCCCACGCAAACCCTATTTCCGATGTTAGTGAACGCAAAAATTCCAATCCCACCCATAAAAGGGGTACCATCCATATTGGTAGTATTTTAGCCCCTACACCTACTAATACCCATGGAATAGAGAGATAAATTATAAGGAGGGTCACTCCCACAGTGAGCCATCCCTTTGCAGGTCCTACATCTGCAAAGTATAACCACCCGTAATAGATAGCATTGAATACTATAGCAGCAACACCGGTAGAGATACATACATCACGTAATGATCGATGCTGTATCACCCATAACAATGGTATATAAAAGACGAATGCTAATATTGGAAGATATCGAAATGCAACCAACAAGAGGATACCACTAAGTATACCAAGGATTAATGTTCTGCATCTTTCAATTTGCATCCTGCATTCTGCATTGAACCATAACGATTATCGCAGTATAATGGCATCCCGTTCCGGTCCAGTAGAGATCCATTTGATGGGTACCTCTAGTGTATCCTCGATGAATTTCAAGTATTGCCTTGCATTAAGTGGCAGTTCACTATACTTTTTGATCCCACGTATGTCGGTGCTCCACCCTTTAAAGGAGACATATATAGGGTGTGCATCATCTGTTATAAACGGTAAGTCTTCTTCGTATCCGACAGCTACTTTAATCTCAGGCAATCCCGTAAGAACGTCCAGTTTGGTGATAGCAAGTTTATCTACACCATTAAGCTTAACTGCAAATTTCAACCAATGGAGGTCGAGCCACCCACATCGTCGTGGACGTCGCGTTGTCGCCCCATATTCCTTACCACGTTCACGTAGTAATGATTCAAGTTCGGGTTCTAACTCTGTAGGTAATGGACCGTACCCTACCCGTGTAGTGTATGCTTTGAACACTCCTATCACTTCAGTAATCTCTTTCGGCGATATACCCAACCCTATACAAGTGCCACCTGTAATTGTATGTGACGCTGTCACGTAAGGGTAAGTACCAAACCCTACATCAAGAAATGTACCCTGTGCTCCTTCCGCAAGGATAGATTTATCCTCATTTATGGCATTATGTAGTAGTTGCACTGTATCACAGACATAGGGTGATAGTGCATCGTGGTACTTAGTGTAATGATCGATTAACTCCTTGGGAAGATGATCCGCATATTGCGGATAGAATATATCAACAATTCTTAACCCTTTACGTCCATATTTATCACGATACGCGGGTCCAATACCACGTTTAGTAGTACCTACCAGTTTATCTTTTGCGTCCTCTTCTTTATGGTCAGATCTCACAACATGTGTACGCCAGTCAATTTTCAACCGCCCATCAACCGATATCCCTAGTTCTTTTAGGTAACGGATCTCGTCTAATAGTACAGGTATATCAACCACCATACCTGGCCCTAATATGCCGGTTACGTGAGTATGAATTATACCAGATGGTATATGATGGAAAGCAATCTCATTACCCTGCCACACAACAGTATGGCCAGCATTAGCGCCACCTTGGAAGCGGGCTACGATATCTATATTCTTACATAGGAAATCTATTAGCTTACCCTTACCTTCATCACCCCACTGTAACCCCACAACTACCTTAACCATCAGTACGCAACCCCCTCGTCCAAAATGTAATCCATAGGGTTCTTATGGCGGTTGAAATATCTAACTTCGTAGTGGAGATGTGTACCCGTTGTTCTACCCGTATGGCCCATTAAGCCTATCACTTCACCACGACGTACAGCTTGCCCTTCCTTTACGAGTATCTTCTTCAAATGTCCATATAATGTAGAATACCCGAATCCATGATCGATGATTATTGTTTTACCATAACCACGTACCCAACCGGTGAAATGCACAATACCATCGGCAGTCGCTACCACAGGTGTACCTTCGACGTTGGATATATCAATAGCGGGATGGAACTCGCGTCTGTGGGTGAATGGATCGCGACGCCACCCATATCCTGATGTTATGTAACCGGGTGCTGGCCATATCGATGGTATATGTGCGAAGAGGTACTCTTTTTCTTCTATACCAGATTCTATTTTCTTAAGCTGGGATTCAAGCCATGCTTGACGCTTCTCCAACCATGTAATGTTGCGTTCAAATAGATTATCACTGGACTCTGTTGATACAGGTTCGGGAAATGGTTCCGGTAAGATATTCCATACCACACCAAATTTATAGAGAAAGTCTTCCAATTGACTTAACTGTTCGCCTATACGTGTAACCCGTTCTTGTAGGTTAACGAGACGTTCGGCTGCTTCACGCCGTTTCTCAAATAGCTTTTGTTCACGTACATTTATCTCACCACCAGTGATTAAGTTGACACCAAGTTTTAACGACAAAATGAATATAAGCAGTAAGAACAGGAGTAAAGGATATATCCACCTGCCATCTATATACAAAACTTTCTCACCGTATATCACTACCCAACGACGCATACGATTTAAAAATAATTTAGACCTTATACCGTCAATCTTCCGGTATCATGAAAACATTGATAATGTTGGTATCAACCTTCTGAACGCGAAATGACAAGTAGTAAGGATAATAACCGTGACGCTTGAAAATTGCAATATACGTACCAACGGGCAATTCAACTGTAATCTCATGTGTAGCTAAATATTCAACACTATCCACCGTAATATGCACGCTATCAAGTGGTGTATTATCCCGTCCATCGTATATCCTAAATCTACAAAGATGAGAAGTCTTTATCTCAATCTGAAAGTCCACCCTTATGGAAGTGTCGGAAGGTACCTCTACAAAAGCAGAATCTACTACATTATCGCGTATTTTTACTTCGATCACGTATTCTCCTGGAAGCACTTCAAATTGATAGTACCCGTCATTAGATGTGACCACAAACATATGTGCATATTTCAACGCCACCTTAATACCAGGTATGGGAACGCCTAGCTTGTTTGCAACTCTACCCCAGATAATGGATCTAGCCAACCCCTTGGGTTTAGGGCTGGGTGGTTTCCTCAAGGGATTGGTCCACGATAAAGTTATTATCCAATATGGTGGGTTACCCTTAACATTACAACCACACATAACTGACCACTTCCCCATGGAGAATATTGAGTAAGGTAATAATCCTTCGTAACGAATACTTCGTACCCCTATCCCACACTTTAGCTTAGAATGTGCAAGCTCTGTCGACACTTCATACAGGAATGATCTTCTATATGAGTAATACAGTGCCAGATCAACCGTTAACAACGATATCCTATATGGTACAAGCAACCCAACATAGTAATCCGCATACTTGTAACCCAGGAGTAACCCAGTACATATATTCAAATCTCGGACTGTGGATACCCTATAGTCAACCGCAACCTGCATGGGATATGTAAGGGTTATCCCACCGATGTCTGACCAAATCTGTCTTTGTAATCGAACTGTGGGGAATATTGAACATCCATTTCCTACACTAAATTTGAAGCAACTACTACATTGCAAGTAAGTGTCACTTATACGATACATAAAGCAAAACGGAGGATGCTCCTCGACGGACAGGATCAGTATCAGCAATATAATTTGACCCATAAATTCCGTAATTCTTCCAAGATAGTATAAGGGAGCCTACATTCACCCAGTTGCGGGTAACCTTCGCGATCACCATGTGAGTCAGATCCACCTGTAACTATGAGGCCAAGCTCTTTTGCTATCCGTTTATATCGGGCTATATCCTCACTGGTATGCGTGGGATAATATACCTCTAAACCCAACAACCCATGTTTTTTCAATTCGGGTATTAACTCATCGTACCCCAATTTGCCAGGATGTGCCAGCACCGGTATACCTTGTGTTTCCTTTATAATGTGGATCACTTTTTCTGGTGATATGGCCTGTTGTGGTACATAACAGGGTGCTTCGTTCCCTATGTATTTTTCGAAAGCTTCACGTTCAGTAGCTACATAGCCCATGAATTTCATGGCCTGTGCAATATGGGGACGTCCAATCAACCCGGACGTAGTAAATTGTTGTACGATCTCGATGGGTACTTCTATACCATATTCTTTCAACTTATCGAGTATTTTAAGTGCACGTTCATGACGTGATACCTTCATATGGTCAATAAAACTTTGGAGTTTTGGCGAGTGCAGATCTATGAAATACCCTAGTATATGTATACTTTTGCGATTTTTATAAGAAGAAAATTCAACACCAGGAATTACCTCGATATCATCATTATCATCGGCTATTTTTAACGCTTTGAGGCTACCTTCAATGGTATCATGATCTGTTATCGATATTGCGGACAGCCCTACTTCACGTGCATGCTTGAGTAACTCCTCCACAGAATGCGTACCATCAGAGTAATTAGAATGTACATGTAAATCGATATATTTCATTTCCTAAACCTGTCCGCAAGATAACGTTGCACCACTGGAGGTACGAAATGAGAAACATCACCCCGTTGTGCTGCTATCTCACGTACCATGCTCGAACTTAGGTAGAAATACTCCTCACGTGGCATCAAAAATACTACTGTTAGTTGTGGAAACAATCTACGATTGGCCATCGCCATCTGAAATTCGTAGTCGAAGTCCGATACCGCTCGTAGTCCCCTTATTACCGTATTGACGTTACGTTTACGTAGATAATCCACCAGTAAGCCCTCAAACGTGTCAACCTCAACCCTTTTCTTACTCTTGAGGCTCTCCTTTACCATGGTCACACGTTCCTCAAGTGTAAAGAATGGTTTCTTGGAACTTATGCCATCCTGTGCGTGTATAGCGATAGCTACAATTACTCGATCGAATATGGAAAGTGCTTGCTCTATAACATCAATATGTCCGTAAGTGATGGGATCAAATGTCCCTGGATATACTGCGTATTTCATCTTACAAGATAGTAAACTCGTTTATCGCCTGGCCTTATCATACCCCATTCGGATCGTACATAACGTTCGATATTCGCATCTTTCTGTGCTTCATTTATCAACCAACGTATCCATACAAGTTTCGATTTAACAATTGCAATTTCGTCCGCCAGCTGGTTGGCGTATCGCCAGCGTTCAATGTAGCTTATCAAATTATAAGGGCTAAATCCATACAAATAAATGACAAGTGCAGCCAACATCATCAATACCGCATAGCGGCAGAATTTACGTATCGAGGTAACTGCCATAACATCTAAAGTTACTAAAATATGGCAAAAGACAAGTCACAATTCTATTCCCAATTGACATATCCTACGTAGCAATAATTATTAATCGATACAAAAGGAGGCAACATGAAGAAAATCATGTGGGTGGTGCCGATAGTTTTCACAATTAGCGCATGTTATTTACTTCGTGAGAAAGGAAGCATATCTGGTAAGGTGACCAACGGTGGCAACCCTGTAAGTGGTGCAATCGTCCTTGCGCTCACCAAGGACAGCCTTATTGCAAATGAAAGCATAGATTATACAAAGCTCAGGGGCGCACTAACCGGTAGTGATGGTAATTACAAGATACCGCTTGTAGACCCCGGTACCTATTACGTGGCAGCTATTAAAGACGTTAACTCCAACCTGCTATACGACCCTAGTATAGACCTCATAGGTTGGTACGGTACACGTGATACGATATCTGGTAGAGTTGTTATACCCAAATTGGTGACCGTTGAATCTGGCGAAGAGACGCAAAACATAAACATAGATACACTCTATACGTTACCCGGTAAGTGATCAAAACGTAAGGGTAAACTCTAACTTTGTGGCCACCCCTTTTGCCCAGGGATATATGCCATTTATAGAACATAAGGATATACTGCAATGGAAATGTGGCGATTCTACCCTTATAGTAGGTATAAACGCTATCCCTCTATAGGTGTAACCCATCCCAACACCTAAGTTTATCCAACGCCATCCTTCATAAATAGTGAAGGCTATCCATTCGATGCTTTTTGAACGTGCAGCTGTTTTATATAATTGATAATCCAATACAGTGCCCAACTTCCAATCACCTCCATCATATTTTGCATGTACACGGCAGATTGTTGGCAAGGTGGTTGTGAATTCTTCAGCTTCTGTCACCTCATATTCAGTTAACCATATTCCCTGTAGGCTATCGAGCATATCCAGCGCAAAGCTGTCAAGTTCATATGTCCATTCTCTCTGTTCACCCCTGTACCATAGGAGGTTGCCAATTTCTGTAATTGCTGCTCCATATTCCCAACTTCCTGGGTGTTTTACCGTGATCCCCAAATCTATCCCATAACCGCTACCGGATTCACCAATCCTAACACTTATATCACTACTACCATAAATGTAATTTTCCGTGGTCTTACCGATGAAATCGAACCTCTTCACTTCCATACAGTATAACCCACGATAGATATGGAATCCTATTCCCACTTTTAACTGCTTATTACCAAGTTCGAGAGGGATACTTACACCCATACCTATATCGTAGTATAAATTGGCTTGGTTATCTGCCGGTTCACTGTGTACTTCATATGTGCGATTCAGCTCATTACCGATAAGTAGCAAGTCCAGCAGATCCTTCGCCAGATGTAAGCGACCGCTTCCTCTTAGTTTCACAGTAAACCCCGCATTCCTGTATGCTACACATAGAATATGACCGCTGAATTCACCGATGGCCATAAACCCATCCGACGGCATCGATTGCAGTAACTTCTGCTTGAATGTCTCATCGATCTTATCCACCATTAACTCATTATAAGGTAAACAGTTGTTGAATATCCCCGCCTCTACGGTTAGTAGATTGATCGTCCATCTCTCCGTGTAAATGAGTGCAGGGTTCCATCCCACTGCTTGCGGCCCCTCTGGTATGAACCCCCCAAGTAACCACAGTATGAGCATCATTTGAGCTCTTTCTCCAGTCTAATCCTGAGCACAAGGTATGCGTATTTGTAACCAATGTAGTCATTTGCGGTAATAGTAATGGTATCAGTTGCAGGTACATAAATCACAGGTATTACCGTCACGCTATCTTGTTTGAGTATCTGCTGAAGTATTGCTAACCGCCCATCAGTAAACTCCATCCTTATAGTTGTATCTACTGGCATGACCGCTACACCTCGCTCATCGGTGGGTGCTGGTGGGATAGATACCTCTATGTTGAGGCTATCCAACCATATCGTGCTATGAAGCCCTATTGGGAACCGATTCTCAATACCGAGCACCACTTCGGCTGCCGTTATTTGATCCGCTTCTTCAACCCCCATCTCAGCATAGGTGGTATCTATAAACAGAGTATCTGGGGCTGTCAAAACGATTGTAAGCGGTGTTATGGATTCACCGTACAGTTTTACCCAGCTATCATACCATATTGCACCACTTTGTGGTGGCAAAGCAGCACATGCACTCACTATAACTTCATGAGGACGGAAATTGAGTATATCTGAAATATCACACTCTATAACCGATGTATCAGGGTGTGAAGGGCTACCACACGTTAGTTTCCCTGTATATGAACGTATAAGCTCACCTTCATCACCTACAGCATTTACATCGATTTGCAAATCCGCATCAAACCCAACAGTGTTTATGAACGTGAGTTTAAGAAAACTTGAACATAGGTTAAGATGTTCCATTTCTGTGGATAAGTCCAATTTTATAGTCTCAGGTGGTGTGGCCTCTATTATTTCCTCAATAATTCTACCATATAGCCAATCAACTTTTAGCGTATCGAAGTAGATATGAAGTCGGGTTGAAGAAGTTGCATCTATAGCTATTGGTGTTTCTGGTATATCTAGCTCCATGTAAAAATGTAATTTGTTACCTTCCGTTCTCAAATAGGTGTCGTCCATGTTAAGTTCAGCACTATCTATGGGAGGTGTGAAATCAAACTCAAACGCTCTTGCCATCTCATATACATAAAGCGAACAACGAAAAGGTATATTCCACTCACTTTCAAGTTTCAACCCTCCACCTCCTTTGCTTATATACAAGCTATCTATAACAAACGGTAGACC
>CBFDTI010000054.1:0-8234 GCA_965612795.1 uncultured bacterium
TCCGGATTGGCTCATCATGGATGTAACCATCGGTGATGATACGTTTCACTATAAAATTGTGCAATGGAGGCCCATCATTTCGACCTTTGTACCTATGTTGATGTATAACTCTATATTAATAAGGCAATCCAGCAGGGATGAACTCACTTATCACGCTGAGTTACAGATATCTATGCCTGATGATACGATAAGTGTCGCCCTAATGGAGGTTGGTACACCCTTAACATTCGTAAAGAAGGTAGCTGAGCTTATCGATATGATTGAATACAATCCATATGTTATACCACATATTTCACATATAAAGATGGATTGCCGTATCTCACAAGATATCGTACATGCTAGTATTGAGGACGCAACAGGGGCATTAACTCCACAGGGTGATACGCTGGAGCTACTCGTGAGGCTCCAGATATACAATGACGATGTGGAATACAGGCGGATATCAATCCCTATACCACAGCATATTGATATATCCAAACTTAATATAGAGATAGGTGACGCAAGCATATGGCAGATGGGACACCTGGATAGTTGGGCCACCCTTCTACACGAACTTGGGAATATGCCTGCTGGTAATGCATTGGTTATACAATTGCAATATGAGATGACACCACTCCCACAGCGGTTCGTACATCTGGCTCCAACAGCTAACCAACACACAAGCTTAATCTTACAACAATATGAGCCTACCCCGTATCATATAGAAGGTAGGGTTAGTGGTAAGCTAACCCCACATGGTGTTTTCATAAAAGGAGGTCAATGATTATATTGGTAGTATTGGGTTTGCTGTGGGAAAGTGGTAATTTCACAGAATACGAGCTACAAGGTATCATGGTGAGTGATGGTGTGGCACAGCTTGCACCTTACGTACAGGAGATATGGACTACGGATGCAATGATAATTGACGTCACACTTCACAATAACGTGCTGTATATTTTGACGTCGAAAGATACTGTCTACTACTACGATGGTAAAACGGTACAACCGCTGTTTGGTGTAACAGGTAATCCATTACTTATAGAAGCTGACACCAAAGGGCGGTTATATCTGGCAGGTATGGGTGGTATGGTGCTCAAGGAGGGTAAGTACTGGCTATCACTGCCCGTGGATATGATAACCGCAATTACCAGCGATCCTGTAGGTAATATCTACATTGGTGCAGATCGTGGTATGATTTACAAGATAACGCCCAACGATAGATATGAAGAGTATTTCAGGGTTAACGACCTACAGGTGACTGCACTTAAATACGTACACGGTGCACTCTACGCGGGTAGCCGACCGAATGGCCTATTGTTCAAAATCATCGGCAAAGGGTGTGGCAAAGCCATCGGTTTATGGGTTGATGAAGATGAGACCTCACCTATCAAGGAGATAACCGCTATATATGTGGATGATGGTATACTTTTCAGCGTATGTTCAGAAAATAGGGGATGGGTGGTATTGAAGCAACCAGATGAGTTGTGTAAAATATTTGACATAAACGAACCCATTTACGATATATATAGATATAATGATACGGTGATGGTGGCTACACAGTCCGGCATATGGTGTTGCACTATGGGAGGATACAAGGCATTGATATTCCAATCACGTAGCCCCGTACATGAGATTCTATACCCGTACGTTGTGTGTGGTGAGCTGGGCCAACTTTATAAGATAAGCGACCACCTAAGTAGTGAGGGTTACATTATTTCATCCCCCATAGAGTTCAACCGCATACCGATATGGGGGCGCTTGATTGCAGACATGGAAGTACCTCATAGTACAGCGGTAAAATTTTACACCCGGACAGGTAATACACCCGAACCTGACGAAAGTTGGACCGATTGGTTACCTACGGATGAGGGGGGTAGGATTATGAGCCCTCCAGCACAGTTCATTGTATGGAAAGCCGTACTTAAAGGGGATGCTAACCGTAGCCCGGTCTTACGTAAGGTACGCCTATCCTACACGTTTGTAAATCGTGCACCTGTGATCGAGACGTTTAAGTTCAATCACGACACTATAGTATGGAATATAAACGAACCGGATGGTGACTCGATATTCGCCCACTTATATGGTAGGTTGATGTCAGAAAGTACGTGGTTTCTTATAAAAGAGATACATCAACCACAGGGTGGGTTCACAATACCAGAGGGTAGGCTACCGGATGGTTACTACTATTTTAAGCTATGGGTGACGGATTCACTTACTCAACCTGAGAGTAAGGCCACACATAAAGTCATTGGGCCATATCTTTTGGATTATACAGCACCCGAAATATACTACAAATACAAAGACGGCATGTATGAGATAAAGGTGACGGATAATTATTCACTCATTTCACATGCAGAATATAGTATTAACATGAGTGATTGGCGTTACATAAAGCCAGAAGATGGTATATTTGATGATAAGTGTGAAACCTTCCATATTAGGGTGAAACAAAACACTAAACTTGCCTTCCGTGTATGTGACGAACGCGCCAACTGTACTGTTAAAACTTTACAATGAGCCCCAACTATAAGATAGTGCTGGAATATGATGGTACACATTTTTATGGCTGGGAATTACAGCATAACAAGCGCACTGTAAGGGGTGAACTTGAACAAGCCCTACAGAAGATATTCGGTGAACGGCCCAAAATCTACGTTGCATCACGTACGGATAGTGGTGTACATGCGTTGAACCAGCTCGCAAGCTTCAAGGTAGCCAAATCTATGGATGTGAATGAATTACGAAACGCATTGAATGGCAACCTACCACGCGATATTTACATCAAATCGGTAGAACAGGTAGGTGCTGATTTTAACGCAAGATACGCACCCAAACGTAAGATATACCTTTACAGATTATTACCTGGTAGGTCACCACTTCGACGGTTATATGTGTGGGAATATTATAAAGTTGGGTTCGATTTTGATAAAGTACGTGATGCCGCTACTGTATTTGTTGGAAGGTATAACTTTCGCAATTTTGCATATAAAGATGAGGGTATATGTGAGATATACCGGGTGGAAGTTACCCACGTAGGGGATGAGATACATTTTGAGATTGAAGGTAATCGCTTCCTTTATAAAATGGTACGAATGATGGTAGGTAGCTTGGTGTGGGCGAACGAAGGTAAGCTCACCGTAGATGATATCAAAAACATGTTGGCTAATAAAACCGACAAGAAGGGGTTCACTGCACCACCACAGGGGCTTTACCTTAAGAAGGTAATATCTTAGCTTATGTATCAATATAGGTTTGAGGGTATCACCCCAGTTGTGACATTATGGATGAAACGCAAACCGGAGATTTGTGTGGAAGACAGGGATTTGGTGACATTGGTCTGGGGACATCTTTATGGGTTGGAAAGCTATAAGTTTGGTTCGTTTTTGACAAAAAGGGATTTGCTTAACTGCTTGGGGTTATTCTTTGGTATACAGTATCATAAACGGGAAAAGAAGTTGTTGATATTCAATGATCCCATAGCAGGTTATCGTATTTACTTACATCATGGTGATGGCCAGCTCATAATGAGTGACGATTGGCAGCTCTTGACCACCCATATACGTGAGACTTGTGGCAAGCTTACACTTAACTGCGATGAGTTCAGATACTGGTTAAAAATGAGGTTCACAACGGGTGATGCAACTCTATTCAATGAACTCAGTAAGCTACCACCATGTGCATATGTATGGATAAAAGATGAGAAAATTGATTGGGTGGATACCTATTTGCCAGATATACCAAATATAGCTAACCGATACCGTCATGTGATAGCTGCAGTTGATGCATTGGCTCGCAATTTAAAGCGCCTACTCTCACTATGTAATAAGTTACCGGTGTTATTTTTCTCAGGAGGGAGGGATTCCACATTATTGTTGTTAATACTCAAAACTATGGGAGTAGAATTTAAAGTAATACATTGGCTACCAACGCACCTGATGACGGATTTCCTTTATCGCCAATATAAACAAGCTACAGCTATCGCTAACGAGTTAGGTATTAAGGTGGAGTACGTCTATTACGATACGGAAAGAGATTGGTCTCGTTACACGAATATGGCGTTCCATATGCATCCGTTTGAGATGGTTGTACCGGTAGACTTGCTTACGGTATCGGAATACGTGAAAACAAAATATGGTGAAGATGTTATTTTGTTGAACGGCGAGATAGCGTCAACAGGATTTACACTTGTACCCACTACAGCAAGCAAGTTGAGAGATTTAATTGCTCGATTTACAAGCTCACCATATCCATGGTATGGATTAAAAAGGGGTATCCCCTTTATGTCTGACCATAGATTAAGAAACTATCGTGCAGCATGTATAATGTATAGATCTATCGTACAGCCATTAGGTACGGTTTACGCATACCTTATGCAACAGATCAGTAAATTCGACCCCAAATTTAAATATGATGAGCCTTTTGTTACATATGCAAAACTGTTCACAAAAGCTCAAGGTATGATACCTCAGGGGTCGTTAAAACCGGCCGCGTATTTCGGATTAGAGATGTACTTCCCATATATTGCACCTGAAGTCATAATATCACGAATAAAATATATGGATTGGCTATATGAGATAGTCAACCCTAAATACGCGGTAAAATTGAGCATAAAAAGGTTTGGGCTCGACTATGATAAAGTTGCAGATATTAAAGTTGAGCGATCGGGATTGCCGGATGCGAAAACCGTTGATATAGCGTTACGTAGGCGTACACTGAGAGTGTGGCTTAATCTATTACGTGAGTATATTGACGTATCACAGGATATAGTATATTAGTTTGATGGCACCACTCATCCTTAAAGCAATACTGGTGTTGGGTGGGTTAGGGCTTGTATTTTCGATAATCCTTGGTATCGCACATCAAAGGTTAGCGGTACCGGTATCACCTAAAGAGAAAGCTATACGAGATGTGTTACCGGGTGCCAACTGTGGTGCGTGTGGGTTTGCCGGTTGTGATGGGTTCGCACATGCAATAGCAGAGGGTCGTACCGATATAGTATGTCCGGTGGGTGGTGAAGAAGTGATGCAGAAGATATCGGAGATACTGGGTATAGAGCTTGGTGGTGTGGTGCCTAAGGTTGCCATTATCCGTTGTAAGGGAGGTACTGGTATTGCGCAACCCAAATACGAATATCATGGTATAGAAACCTGTGCCGCAGCTAAGCTACTACATCGTGGCCATAAAATATGTGAACAGGGATGTTTAGGGTTTGGCGACTGTGTACGCGTATGCCCGTTTGGGGCTATCACCATGGGAGAGAATAGGTTACCGGTCGTGGATTATAGCCTATGTACGGGGTGCGGCAAATGTGTAGCTGCATGTCCACAGGGAATAATCGAGCTTATGCCAAGGGCTAACCCCATCTACGTAGCATGTAAGACTACATTACCGATGAAACAGGTGCGACTTGCATGTAAAGCTGGTTGTATTGGGTGTGGTTTATGTGAAAAGGTATGCCCTGAGGATGCAGTCCACATGGAGGGACGGTTGCCGGTGTTCGATCTCGACAAATGTACACGTTGTGGTATATGTGTGGAGAAGTGTCCCACAAAAGTTATAGTGATTGCAGAAACTGAAGCACGTGTATTCCCTACAACTGCAAGCAGTTGATGTCATATACAACGATAAGTGAATTCTTCCGTTACCCCAAGGACACATTTAATATACATGAGTTACAACTCACGTATGAGGGGCCGATAAAACATCACTTGCTTGCATTTGAGTCACCTCTTGTCACCCCATACGCTGAAAATAACACCACATATTTTCATTGGTACGAACCTGTGAAACGTTCGAATCTTGCGCTACTGGTTATACATGGGTGGAGGAGTTCGGATCGCTCCTGGCATGAGACGAAGATCGCATGGCATGGTGCCAAGCTGGGGTTTAACACTGTGGTACCATGTTTGCCATATCATGGTAGACGTACACCCAAAGGTGCTATGCCTGGTATATATTTCTTTGGTTCGCCAGATGAGAAGCGTTCAATAGATGCATTCCGTCAATCAATCATGGAGTTTATGATGATAGCGGATTGGGGTGAATCCATGGGCTGGCACTGGGGTGTCATAGGTACAAGTCTTGGCGGTATATTGCTTAACACGTTGATGGGAGTCGACCCTCGATATAAATGGGGGGTATCGATTGTGGGTGGTGCCCACATACACCGTATAGTATGGGAGGGTGTGCTTGGATTAGCCGTACGATATTACCTTAAAAAGCGTGGACTGACCAAAAAGGACTATCTATATATTTTAGACGATTACGCTAAGTTTTTGGACGAACTCGACTGCACAGGTAGGTTGCCGCAAACCCGCTGGCTCTGGTATTATGTTGATCCGCTCACCTATGCGAGATATAACTCACCCCGTAAAGTGGTGCTTATTAATGGATTATTTGATCCCATCATACCCAGACGTGTAATCAAGGAGTTCAGCCAACGTGCACACCCGTCAGCTGTGATATGGTTGCCTGCTGGCCATTTTGGTGTAATTATGTTTGCACCGATTACTATTTATTGGATGCTTAAGTTTTTGAAGTACAAGTTGAGCGAATGATACGATTGTAGTGGTTTTTGAGTGATTTGAGCCGCTGTAGCGAGTGGTCACCTAAAACGAGGGTTGTGAAGTATAAATTATTATGGCAAAGTGGATCATCTATATCGATAATTTGGCGCGCCTTTTCACCCTCGGGTGTACCCGGTATCGGTGAAAATTCAGATAGCATTATTGATACACCTAATTTATATAAAAAGTGTATACCTTCTTCTACTTCAGCTGCGGGTTGGTCGACAAGCCCTGCCAACAAATATACGATCAGATCGTATCCAGTGTAACCAACGGATCTTAATGCTTCTATTGCGGATATTAATTCTTCCTCAGTAACCTTGTTACCCAACAGCTTCTGGCGCTGTAAGTTATGTGTTTCGTAGCTTAAGAATATTGTAGTAAATCCAGTTGCACGCATGAGGTTGGCGGTATCGTGATCTATTAACCGCACATGTAAGCCGTTCGGTGTATGGAACCTAAACTTTAGGCTATAATGATGTAGGAGATCCAACAGCTTGGGTAATATTTCTTTTGCTTTGAACAGTAAGGCATCATCGTAGATTGCAATGTCAGTGATACCAAGTTTACCGAAATACAAAAGTTCGTCAGCTATAATATCCCAATCACGGACGATGAACTGCTCATGTAGCTTACGGGCTGCACAATAGGTGCAATTCAGTGGGCATCCATACGTGAAGTTTATCACCCCATACGTAAGTTTGGGGTATAGCCGCCATAGTGGTGTAGCTGCGGTTGACTTTATGCCAAGCTTGTCGAACAATGACGTATCGTTACCTACAACAACGTGGTCGATTTCCAGCCTTCGTGCATGGTTAGGCATAAGTGTTGGGTATACACCACCAACCACTATGCTGGTATTTGGATAATGGGAACGAACAATCTCCACAACTTCCTTGACTCCCAGGTACCAATACGTCATACCACCCGCTATGAAGACATAATCAGGTTTAGGGATGGAGTTGAGGAATTGTTCAAATATTTGTTTAGGTAACCCGTAACGTTTGAACCTACGTGCGATAGCCCTGAACATTGTGGGTTTGGGTACTTCTACCGCATAATATTTGCCCCTACCATAAGTTCCAGGTTTTGAGCGGCCTGCCATCCATGGGTGTGCTCTATCGAGGAAATCGAAGAAGTATATCCGCCATCCACTATCCCGTAATGCGCTGGCTATTTTCAACAATCCCGGAAACTTCAGCCAAAAATCGTACGCCTTAAAGTCATATATTGGAGGGACGACAAGCAACGCGATAGGGGTTAGCCTCCCCCTATGTGTAACCATTGTTGTATCAAAAACTGTATGCGATCGATGAACACTGCAAATCGTGTCATGACGGTGTTGCCAAAAAATGCGCCAAACGATATCATTAGTAACAATCTACCAGCTCGCGGTAGGAACTTTATACCTTTGTATTTGAACTCAAACGAGAAAAAGAAGTACGATAATACTGCGACTATTGTGAACACCATGAAGAAATTGTTAAAAGAAAATTGTAACATCCCTTGTGCGTTACGTATGAAGATGGGTTTGAACGATGCCGTTATCTGTGGCATGATCAACATGAATTGGTTTTTGAATTCCATGCCTGCACCTACACCGAGACTTATCCCGATAGCGATACGGGATACCCAATACCAGCGACGCGATAGCTGGAAGTACCACATCATACCAAGTATAAAAGCGAT
>CBFDTI010000055.1:0-8175 GCA_965612795.1 uncultured bacterium
GTTGTCGATACACTTGGTAATGTATGGTACTACCTCAACTATGGTAGAAAAGACCATCCGTACTTCATGTATATAAGGTTTGTACCTCATCCTATGTTTAAGCCTACCGATGAACTTGCTATATCGCCGACTTTCTACCATGATACACTATGGTGGGGTACGCAACAGGGGTTATTATGTAAGGAGGACGATACCGTTGCGATATTACTACCCTACCTATCACCTGTATTTTATGACTACAATGGTGACAATATAGCCGATCTATTGTTTGGTACAACTGATGGCCTATACTGGGTGAAATCGTTAGATTTCACCCGCCCCCCAAGATTATTGCTGTCAGGTGAATATCTAAAACCCACAGTAGGTGATATCGACACGAATGGCAAACCTGACCTCATCGTAGGCAATGCCGACGGTTATGTAGTTTTATATAGAGATTTTGATCTAACCCAACCTGAATCATTGTTACACGATACTTCGCTTTTGGGAGCTGCACCCGCATGTGGCGATATGGACATGGATGGTAAGCTCGAAATCCTGGTGGGGTTCGAATCCGGTGCATTCCGTGTAATTGATGATGGAGAGGTTGACACCTTCCCCATCTACAGTGGTAGGATGCCCAGCCCTACATTTTACGACATGGATCATGACGGTACTGATGAACTGATCATCGGTACACTTGATGGCAAAATATACTGTTACAAATACGGAGCTGGTGTATGGCAGGAATGGCAATCATTTCAACCACGTACGGATAGATATCGTCGATTCACCACAGCTAAACCGTTCCTCATACCACGTGACACAACATCTGTGGACCATTACGTGAAACTCATACGACAAACCCCCGACAAGTACAAAGATGAAGTAACCTTCACAATAGCATTTACACCACCAGAAATATTGAAAACGATGGCCAGATTAGGCTATAGTGAGATAATCATCGACAATGTTCGATTACTACATCAAGCTGCTAACTTTCTACCTTACGTAGATATACTCGACATGGATAGCGTGACGACACTCACCTATAAGATGGAGGATGGTACCCAACATGAGATTGCGCCCGAAATCTATTACTTCTGGGTAATACATCCACGTGTATTGTACGAAGTACCTGCATATGTGGAGCCCAGTTATTGGTTTAATCCACCCGAATATTATGGTTTGAGCTACGAGGAATGGGTGGAACATAAACCTGATTCAATATTCACAAGCCGAGCCAGAGGTCACTTTTGGCGCAAATTGCTCATGTACGATACATTATGGGGAAGCAGCTTACGTGATATACTGATCCATAGCAGCAATTTACAAGCTGCAGTCGATACGCTCTTCAAGTGGATACACAACACGATGACGTTCGGCTATAGGACGCAGGATTATCAACCACTCATTATCTATGCAAAACGCTACGGTTCGTGTGGCGAATACGGTATATTATCAGCTGCTATACTGCGTACGGCATTGATACCCGTTAGGATAGCAGTTGACCGCGGTGAGGACCATCAATGGGATGAAATCTACATACCCGATGAGGGATGGACACACTGGGATGCTACGATGGAACGTGGACTCGGTTGCCCTTGTGTATCGGCTGAGGGTATGAATAAAGACGTGTCAGCGGTCACTTCGTGGCGGTGTGACGATATTCTCATACCAATAACCGGCCCTTACACCGGTACAGCTGAGGTCGAGTTCAAGGTTATGGATAAATCTGGTAGACCAATCGATGGTGCGCTTATTGTGTTACGTAGCCATTGGCGTGAAGGTAATGCTGTCGCGATATGGGGTTATACAGATAGCGATGGTATAGCGAGCTTCGACATAGGGTATGAGCCTTTAGGTTACACTGTAGAGATTCTAACTCCTATTGGGTTCATTGGTAGCGAGAACCTATTCGTGGAGGAAGGTAAATCATACGAATTTCAATACAGTATACCTGTAAACCTGCCACAGAGGATAGAAAGTCAACTAATAAATCTGTCGCCTACTGATAGATATCTAAAGTTGAACTTTAAAGTTCGCGAAACCTACCAGCGGTTGGAGAACTTCCTGGTACAGAATCGCGAAAGCTTACCAGGGCACGACCCTTCACATACTTTCTATCTCAACCAAAAACCCGCCCCTATAGAGGTGTATGTAGTAGATGAACCTAACCTACACAAGTTAATTGAAGGTGCACCCTTCACGTGCTATGCTAAAACCTATGGAACGGATGGGCTAGTAGATTTGCTACCCCTAAACTCCACACTTTACGTTGTAATATCTAACCGTAACTCTATAACCACAAACAACATCGTAGAAGTTGACCTCACTGTGATGCTGCCACCTGATACACCACAGCTGGTTGTCAAAAACCTAACACCGCTCGACGTACCTGCAGGTGCGACAATAAAGTTTGACGGTATAGTAAAGGATCGGGGTAACGTAAAACTATGGGTAGAGAAAGATGGTACATTCCTAGATAGTGTGCCGCTCACACAAACGTATGTGGCTAAGTTCTCCTATGAGTTATCAACGGGTACTGGTGGGCCATGGCTACCTGATACACATAAGATCGTGTGGTACGCAATGGATGAATCACACTCACTTGATACCGCCACGTTTGTGATCACACTACATCCAACAAGTAAATTTGATAACCAACCTATATCACAAGATAATCCAGACGATCCCAAAACTGCCAGCTGGCGTTATGGGCCGCTGAAAGTCGACACCGTACGTTTGTTATGGGTGAAACTCGAGGGTATCGCACCACGTGAGGGTATGGATCTGGACCTGTTCCTCTACCGCGTGGAGGATAGTGAACTCAAACGCGTAGCAAGCTCTACCTCACCTACAGCTGAAGAGAAAATCTTCCGCATGCGTCCACAACCTGGTATATATTGGATATACGTACACGGGTGGCGTGTACCGGGTAAGGGTAGATTCAACTTACGCACTTCGTTCATACCTACCACCAAACACGATACACTGTACGTTGTAGAATAAGTACGTTAAATAGATTAAAATGTTCCTAACTTGACGGTCGGATTTCTGAGTTATTATAAATGGCCGTGTGAGATACTGGATGGAACGCAAAGTTTTTATGAGATGAATTATGGTCTATATATTGTGAGTCTGCTACTTGATGTTTTCAGTGTGTCGATCCTTTCGAAAGCTACTCCCCTGAAGTTTATAAGCTTATTTGGGTTCAAATTCGGACGTGAGGTTGATAAATTCAAGGATATAAACCACAAATTTGGGGTCACAGGTACCACCAATGGTACTCGATAATACTATCGGTTATCTTGAAGCAGAGGCCAATACTCACGTTGATACCGGTACACATACTTAAGGAGCAATTTAAAGAACTGGAGGAGTAATGCCAGCACATAAGATCAAGCCCAATATCTACTTTGTGGGTACAATAGATTGGGATAGGCGATCTTTTGATGAACTCATACCTCTACCACAGGGTACAACTTATAACTCATATTTGATAAGAGGAAATAAAAAGACTATACTCATCGATACTGTTGATCCAAGCAAATGGCACGAGCTCATTGATAACCTAAAAGTATTACAGGTCAAAAACATAGACTATATTATCGCCAACCATGCTGAACAGGACCACTCAGGTGCCTTACCTTACGTGCTGGGAGATTACCCTAGCGCAAAGATTATCACGAACTTCAAATGTAAGGATTTTCTACAGGCACTTTTGCACATCCCAGATAATAGGTTCATCACAGTAAAAGATGGTGACACCATCGCGGTGGGGGGTAAAACTTTTGAATTCATATTCACCCCATGGGCACACTGGCCTGATACTATGCTTACATACTTGCGTGAGGACAAGATCCTCTTTACATGTGACCTGTTTGGTTCACATATTGCAACCAGTGAACTTTACGCAGAAAATGTACCTAACATTTACGAAGCTGCCAAAAGATACTACGCGGAGATAATGATGCCATTCAGGATAAACATAAGAAATCACGTAAAAAGGATAGAAGGTCTTAATATTAAACTAATTGCACCCAGCCATGGCCCGATTTATCGCCAACCCAGCTTCATCCTAGACGCGTATAAGGTGTGGATCTCGAATAACGTCAAGAACGAGGTGATAATCGCTTTTGTTTCCATGCACGGCAGTACAAGAAAGATGGTGGAATACCTTGTGGACTCGCTAATCAAGCGAGATATAACCGTTAAGCCGTTCAACTTAACAAAAACTGATATAGGCGAACTAGCCATGGCACTTGTCGATGCTGCCACAATCGTAATAGCATCACCTACTGTGCTTGTTGGTGCACATCCCACCGTGGTGCATGCAACGTACCTTATCAATACTTTGCGTCCGAAAGCAAAATTTGCGGCAATAATCGGATCATACGGATGGAGCGGAAGGATGGCTGATCAAATTAAAGATATATTATCAGGGTTAAGACTTGAAATACTCGATCCAATCATAGTGAGAGGTTTACCTAAACAGGATGATTTCAAAGCACTGGATAAGCTAGCGGATGAGATTAAAAAGAAGCACCGTGAACTCGGTGTTATCGATAAAGTTATTTAGCTCTTTTAGGCAACAGTATTGCCAAACTTTCTACATGCCCAGTATGTGGGAACATATCAAACGGCCACACCTCAGCTGTTACATAGCCACGCTCCTCGAACCATGCCAAATCCCGTACAAGTGTGGCTGGTTGGCACGACATGTACAGTATTTTGGTTGGTTCGAGCTTCACAATCCTCTCGACTATTTTCTTCGATGTACCACCACGTGGCGGATCGATTATCACGGTGGTTATCACACCTTTCATATCACTGTACTGACGTAGGACCTGCTTCACATCACCCTGTATGAACATCACATTTCGCACATTATTAAGTTGTGCATTCACTTCAGCCCACTTTATACAATCAGCCATAAGTTCCACACCTGTCACCGACTTAACCTTATCCGCTATGTAGATCGCAATGCTACCCACCCCTGTATATAGGTCGAGTACCACATCGCTTGGCTTAAGATACGAACGTAACTTATTGTAGATCAGTTCTGTCGCTTGTAGGTTTGCTTGTACAAAGGAGAATACACCAAACCTGTATTTACGGGTGCTGATGTGCTCCTCAAGATACTGCTCGCCTTGGAGGAGTTCCACCCTTTCCGCAACTACAGCCTCACTCATACCAGATGCTAATGTCCACAGTACGCCACGGATGAAGCCAAACCTTGCCGTCAGCTCATCCGCTAATTTACTCACTATATCCATATCTTCCCACTTTGTGACAATATTCACAAGCATATCGTCGTTAGATCGTGACCTACGTACCACAACGTAACGCCAAAACCCTTCATGTGTATCGGGATCGTAGGCGGGTAGACCTGACCTCTTTGCATATCCACGTATAAACTCTAGCACTTCGCCAATATATTGTGAAAATATAGGACATTCTTCGATATCCACCACTTCTTTATATGAACCCTGTCTGTGCAACCCTAATTGTAACCCATTATCACCACTCGGTCTAAACGTAAATTCCATCTTATTGCGATAATACCATATCTGGGGCGCCATCTCAATCTGATGTATAGGGGGTTCCCGATGTAAGAACTTTCTGAAATTATCGTGTACCCATTTCTCTTTGTATCGTAGCTGCTCAAAATAGTCACAACTCTGTAAATTACAACCACCACACGCACCAAAATGTCGACATACGGGGGCCACTCGATGTTCAGATGGCTTCAGGAGCACCTCGAGCACGCCCTCACTATACGATCTTCTCCTACGGATAATGTGCACCTCACCTACATCACCACCTAACATACCACGTACGAATACCACGAGTCCGTCCTTCTTGGCGACACCACGACCTTCGGGTAACGCTACATCCCTTGCCTCCAACACATGCGTATCCCTTACTTTATGTATGAGCTCCACAGTTTTGTCCACTGGTAAACCAACAATGTTATAATAATCACCGTGATAGTACTCCACTATATCTGGTGTCTCCTGTATGCCATACGCACCCGCTTTATCTTGCCATTGAGCATGCTTGATATACGTGGTAACCTCATCGTCGTTCATCGCTTTTATTTTGACCACACTTCTTTCTACAAACCTCCTCACGATGTTATCAGGTACCTTCACGATAACAACCCCTGTGTAGACCGAATGCTCTTTACCCTGTAACTCATATATCATGCGCTTGGCTTCTTCCTCCGTACGTGGTTTGCCAAATATCTTATCACCCAATACCACGATAGTATCAGCAGCTACAATAATGCCTCTATCGACCTTATCTCTGACGTCGATAGCTTTCTTCTCAGCTATCGATAGCACAAGCTCCTCTGGTGACATATCATCTTTTTGGATACGTTCATCAACATCGGGTGGGATAATCTCAACCTCTGGTAGCACCTTTCGCATCAACTCTATGCGTCTAGGTGACTCGCTTGCCAGTACTATCTTATAATTGCCCATTTTTTAATATACCGGTAAATATGGTGTCGGCAATGAGAACGCTTGCAATTTATTTACTTGTAGGTAAATTTTTACAATGAGAGCGCCTTTCTTTCACCTAATGCGGCGGTCGCCATTAGATGATCTTATTCGCCATTCTGAAATAACCCAAGAGGGCATAGAACTGCTTGCAGGTGTGCTCGAACTCTATTTTGCCGGTAAACATGATGAGATAGAACCTATAGCAGAGCTACTCTACCAAAAGGAACACGAAGCCGACCTCATAAAGGGTAACATACGTAACCATCTCCATAAATATATTCTCTTACCTGTGGACAGATGGGACTTACTCAATTGTCTAAAAGAGCAAGACGCGATTATAGATGTAGCACAAGACATCTGCGTATGGCTTAACTTATCACACTACTCAATCCCGGTAGAGCTTGTTGACAAGTTCATGGAGCTTTTCCATGTAGTGAAGACCGCTGTCGATGAAGAGGTACAAACACTTAAACTTGCAGTCGAATACATACGACATCCGTTTACCAAACGGCGGTTACGTAAGAAGGCGAAATTGATGCTAAAGGAGATACACTACTACGAACATGAGGCTGATATCATAGCTCATAGGATAGGGAGGATGATATTCGAACAGCAACGAGATCCCGTTGGCATTATTGTGCTCCTACGACTATCTGAATTTATTGGCCATATTGCAGATCATGCTGCAAATGCTGGCGACCGCATCCGTATGATGATAGGAAGATAAATGCTTTTCTTGATCATCGGGGCTGCTTGTGTTCTTGCTATCTATATGGCATGGAACATAGGGGCCAATGATGTTGCTAATTCTATGAGTACAGCTGTAGGCACAAAGGCGATCACCCTAAGGCAAGCACTCCTTATCGCTGCTATCTTAAATGTGGTAGGTGCCGTATTTGTTGGGTCACATGTAGCCGAAACCCTACGCAAAGGGATCGTTAACCCACAAACCATTGCAAGCTATAAAATAATGTATGGTGCATTAAGCTCATTGCTAGCAGCCGGCCTGTGGATTACATTTGCTACATGGCGCGGTTTACCAGTATCCACCACACATTCAATAGTAGGTGCACTCACTGGGTTTGGCCTCGTAGCTGGTGGTACAAGTGTAATTAACTGGGGCAAATTGGGTCAGGTCATCTTAAGCTGGATAGTTTCACCCTTATTTGCGGGTCTACTTGCATTTTGTGTGTTTCAACTCATAAGGTTTGCGATATTGAATAAGGCAAACCCTATCAGATATGCACAGATAGCAGCACCTTTCATAACGGGGATAACTTTTTTCATCTTTACACTCTCAATATTTTGGAAAACGCCACTCGGTACACGTATAGGTAACGCATCATTATCGTTCATAATAGCATTCGCTATAGCAGTTATTGCAGCTATCAGTGGCTATTTTGTAATGCACAGGATAGCACGCTACCAACATGATGTGGAAGAGTTCTTCCGGCGTCTACAGGTATTGACCAGCTGTTACGTGGCATTCTCACATGGAGCTAACGATGTGGCTAATGCCATATCGCCGTTTGCTACTGTGGTGACGATTGCCAAAACCGGTACTATCGGCGTAAAGACGCACGTACCTCTATATTTCCTAGCAATCGGTGGTATCGGCATAGCGATAGGTATTATAACGTGGGGCTGGCGTGTCATTCAAACAGTAGCGTTTAAAATAACACGT
>CBFDTI010000056.1:0-8023 GCA_965612795.1 uncultured bacterium
GCTAACCCCACCGCCGTCGTTACAAGCGCCTCCCATATGCCGCCCGCAAGTACTGACGGATTTACGTTTCCTCCCAATCTCTGTATCTGCATAAACGCCTTTATCATACCTGTAACAGTGCCAAGAAATCCCAACAACGGTGCTATACCTGCAATCGTTGCAATACCTGCAAGATGGCGTTCAAGCTCCTGTTTGGTAGCTTTAAGTAGGGTTTCACTTTCTTCCTTATCAGTTGCTGTTAACCTACGTAGAAGGTCGCCCCCATATTCAGCCTCAAGTTGTAACAATGTATTAATATCCAACGTTTCTTTTGCCTGGTTCAATATTATCTTCAGATATCTATATTTTCTGTAACTTAATGCACGTTCCACTATTAACGCCACCAATATCACCGACACCACCCCCAATATCCATACTATGTATCCGCCTCTTGCCAATATTTCAGCTAAACTCATATATCCTCCAGTTTAATACTCGGTTTTACCGGTAAAGTTAAACTTCCTAATCAACATACTTGGTACCGCATATGCACCAATCTCCCACTCAAGTCCTACGCGGGTGAGATCGTTACCCATCTTTTCTATATTCTTGAATGCTGTCAACATGCTTTCCGTAAATCTCAAGTTCTTTACTGGATACCGTATTTTACCGTCTTCAATATAGAATACACCACCACGTGTCATACCCGTAAATATAGCCTCCCTGGGGTTGATCATTCCGTTCACATAGTGAAATTTCGTCACATACAGGCCACGTGACACACTAGCAACCAGCTCATCAACCGTTAAGTTACCGGGTTCAACTACCAAGTTAAAAGGTATAGGACCTATCTTTCTACTGACCCCCGGTGTAACCGCATGTCCCGTATTCTCCTTGTTCAGCTTCTTTGCGGTATACGAATCATACACCACGTCCTTAGCTATACCGTTTTCTATTATCACAACTTTCTTCTTGGGTACTCCTTCGAAATCGAACGGCCACGGAAACGTCAACGGATGATACCCATCATCATATAGTGTGAAGACTTCACTCGCCACCTGTGAACCAAACCTATCGCATAGAAAGCTACGCTTTTCTATCACTGACAATGCCCCCAGTCCTAACCACGCCAACCACGATAATATCTCTGCCATCCCATGTGGTTCCACCACTATATCATATTTACCGGGCTCTATATCTTTGGGATTTTTACCTTTATCACACTTTTCGATCGACCTCTCCCCCACCTTTTCGGGTTCCAACTTAGCTGCATCTAACTCACATTGTACCGCATAACCTTGACTCGTATCAGATAAGCTGACGACTTTAAATACAGCCCATGTACCCGGATAGTAAAGCGATACACCGTTAGAATTTAGTATCACCATATGGATTTCGGATGTCTCGTATACCCCGGACAATGTAATACCCAACGGTGTGGCACGTTTGACGAGTTTCTCAATAACCGACGCCTTATCCGCTGGCGTCACCTCTATGGTGCTCGAAAAATATGATTGTACCTCTTTTACTGGTGTAGGCGAAGGAAGGTGTTCAAAATCCACCACTTTTGGTGTACGCTCAGCTACCGCCTTCGCCAGCTTAGCCAACTCCGACGGTTCCCCCAACGCACTAAGGTTGGCACTTACTACCCCTATACGTTTATCCACTACCGCACGTACGGTGATTTCAACATTCTCCTCGTACACGTTTTGATGTATGACGGAATTGGCAAACCTTGTCAGCTGTGACTTTGTCCCAAAAAGTAACACCTCTGTCTCATCTGCGGTTGATGCGTTGAGGATTTCCTCACCCACCGCAAAAAGTCTCTCTTTCATTTTTTGTACCCCACACGTACTTTCCTAAACCTTGCAGGTGCAGTACCATGTGATACCCGCATACTTTGGCCGGGTTCACCCTTACCGCACCCCGGTACTCCATATATTTGCCAATATTTCTTATTAGCTATAGCATCACATGAACGCCAAAACTCAGGTGTTATCCCTGTATATATTGCATTACGTAACACCTGTGTTCGCTTACCGTTTTTGATCTCCCACGCTATTTCGGTACCAAATTGGAAATTAAGTCGTTTCTCATCTATTGACCACGACTTATTAGTCTCAAAGTATATACCGTCTTTGATATCGGCGATCATATCTTCAAGCTCCCACTCACCAGGTTCAAGGTCGATCGATGTCATCCTAATGAGTGGTATGCGGTTCCAACTCGATGCACGCATAGCGCCATTGCTACGTTGCCCCAGTATGCTCGCAGTTTCACGTGAGGTCAGGTATCCCACAAATACACCCTCACGCACAATATCGGTACGTTGTGCTTTCACACCCTCGTCATCATAGCCGAACCCACCCAATGCATCCTTATGGGTAGCATCCGCTACTATATTTACGTGTTTTGATCCATATTGAAACTTGCCGAGCTTATCCAATGTAAGGAATGACGTACCGTAAAAACCTGCTTCTGTGCCCAACACGCGATCAAGCTCTATTGGGTGACCACACGACTCATGTATCTGGAGCGCTAATTGATCACCTGCAATTATGATATCCTTAACAGCCTCATCCGGTACAGGTGCTTTTGTGAGTGCCAATACTTCCTCTTTCATCCTATCCGTATGTGAGATAAGGTTAAGTTCTTCAAGATATTCGTAACCCGCAGCTTTGAAGTTACCATAACTCCTTACCTGCATATCTTCACCGAATGCGGTCACCTTCATACCTGCACCAGTATGCGTAATATTTTGGAATATTTTAGACCCCTCCGTATTGATAAACAACTTACGTTCACACCATAAATCCATGAACACCTCACGTATTGGTATATGAGGGTGCCTCAAAGCGCTATCCACCTTAAGCAATAGGTCAAGCTTATCGTCGATTGCTACAGTAAAAGGATCGACTCTCACCGGGCTCATGTAAGTATCAATATGCACATCTTCTGGTGCCAACCGTACTGGTTCACGCATAAGCCGATAACTTGCCTGCGCAATTGATAACGCTTTCTCTGCAACCTCCCTGATACTCTCTGGCTTTAAATCATACGATGAAGCAAACCCCCACGCTCCTTTGTACAACACACGTATACCGAACCCCATATCCGATGATCGTGCTAAGGCAACCACTTCACCATTCTTAACTTCGATATATTCGTGTGTATGTTCGACCCACCTCAAATCTGCATAGTCGGTACGTCGTTTAAGGGAATCTATCACCTCAAGGAAGGAGGGTTCATATTCGCTTATGTCCATACTATCCTCCTATGGTAAAATAACTCGGGGCGAGTGGATTTGAACCACCGACCTTCTGGTCCCAAACCAGACGCGCTACCAAGCTGCGCCACGCCCCGAGTTCAGAATTATATAACCAATATAGTGGTTAAGTCAAGTAAAATATTGACGATTGCTTCTATTACCTAATTTTATAAAGGACTCATGGTTAAAGATGTCCACGAAGCTCTCATCCACCCCACAGCTTCGTTGGGTGAAGATGTAGAAATAGGGCCTGGTGCAATTATTGAAAAAAACGTCACAATAGGTAACGGCACCAAAATAGGTGCATATTCTTATATTGCCGAAAATACTATAATCGGTGAACATAATCAGATTTATCCATATGTGGTAATAGGGTTTGCACCTCAAGACGTAAATTACAGGGATGAACCCACCCGCGTAAGGATTGGCAACCACAACATCATACGCGAATTCGTCACCATACATCGAGCTACAGGTGCCGGTAATGAAACCATCATCGGGGATGACAACTTTATCATGGCTTACGTCCATATTGCGCATAATTGTCGATTAGGTAACGGTATTGTGATTGCCAACGCAAGTCAACTCGCGGGTTATGTTGAAGTACAAGATCACGCATTTATAAGTGGTTTATGTCCTATCCACCAATTTGTACGTATAGGTGCATATGCTATGATAGCAGGTGGTTATAGAGTACCCAAAGATGTACCCCCATATGCATTGGTTGCGGGTGATCCGCTTCGTGTGGTTGATGTAAATCGTGTGGGTTTAAGGCGTCACAATTTTGCACCCCATGAGATCGATCGTCTCCATAAGGCGTTTAAACTTCTGTTTTCAACTAAATATAACTTACAGCAAGCCATCGCTATGGTTCAAAAAGAGCTACAGATGGATCACAACGTGGAATATCTCATAAAATTTATCATGGAGTCAGAAAGAGGGATCGTCCGATGAAAGTAGGTGTGATAGGAGTGGGTAGGTTCGGTAAGCACCACGTAAGGGTTTGGAAAGAGATCCCAAACGTAGATCTCATAGGTATTTATGATATCGACATATCACGTGCTATGAATATAGCACAGAAATATGATACCAAATGGTTTGATTCACTTGATGCACTACTCGATAAGGTAGAAGCTGTAAGTATAGCATCGTCCACACCTTCACACTATCCTATCGCCAAACGAGCGCTCTCGAAAGGTATACATACATTTGTGGAAAAACCATTGGCCCAATCCTTAGAGGAAGTAGATGATCTAATTCAGCTTGCGAGATCGAAAAACCTCGTCCTGCAGGTAGGGCACATCGAAAGATTCAACCCCGCAATCATAGCATTGGAGGAGCTGCTACGTGAGCCTATCTATATTGAAGCATATAGGTCAGCTTTACGTGCAGTTAATGAAATTAGTGCACCCCTTGTGTTAGATCTTATGGTACATGATATCGATATCGTGCTGAAATTTGTCAAAAGTGAAATCAAACAAATAAATGCCACGGGATTATCGATATTCACCCCAGAGGAATACGATCTCGTAAATGCAAGGATAGAATTTGAAAACGGAGTAGTAGCTAATCTCACCGCATCACGTGTGGTACCTGAGACGATCCGTAGGATCATTTTTTTCGAAAAAGATCGCTATTTCTTTGTTGATTACAAAGCACACACTGCTACACTTTACTATAAGGGGCAAGAAAATAACGGTTACTTCTCAATAAAAGGTAGGGAGATAGAAACCATTCCCATGGAACCATTACATCAGGAACTTGAAAGCTTCACAGAAAGTGTCATAAAAAGTAAACCACCCGTCATCGACCCCATGGAGGTACGCAAATCGTTCGAGGTAGCTTATCAAGTATTGAAAAGTCTACACTTCCCATATGCGGGTACTCATCTCGGTAGGTGAAACCTCCGGTGAACTTTATGCAGAACGGTTGGTAAATGTATGGAGGGTAGTTTTCCCAGACACAGAGTTTTATGCGTTAGGTGGTGAGCTCTTACAAAAAGCAGGTGTATCAATACTTTACCCCTATGCGGACATGTCGGTTATGGGTATAATGGAAGTTTGGAAAGCACGTACCACAATAGTTGAAGCATTCAATACGCTCACCCATTTCATAGTAAGTAAAAGGCCCAAATTCCTTATACTTGTGGACTTCCCGGGGTTCAATCTAAAGCTTGCACGTTTCGCACATGATAAGGGTTGCAAAGTAATATACTATTCTCTACCACAGTTATGGATATGGGGAGGCTGGCGTGTAAAAGCTTTGAAGCAATATGTGGATCTAAGGTTGGTGATATTGCCATTCGAACAACACTTTTATGAGAGGTTCGGACTTAAGACGTACTGGGTGGGCCACCCACTTGTTGAAATCATAAACAATGAACTCAAACACGTACCGGCTGGACCTGAAGTATTTCTCGGCCTGCTACCGGGGTCACGTGTACAAGAGGTACGGTCCATCTTACCAATTATGCTTGAAGTTGCGCGTCACTTCAACGATAAGAAGATAGGTATAGCACCTACGAAGAATACACTACCTGTTGTGAAATCACTGGTCAATAACCTACCTATTATCTATTTCGAAAACCCCTATGCACTTATGCGTAAAGCTAAGTTTCTGCTGGTAACCTCAGGTACCGCTACATTGGAAGCCGCGCTCATAGGTACACCCATGGCGATACTATACAGAACGTCGTATAGCTTCTATTGGGTGGCAAAGTTGTTGACACATGTGAAATACATTGGATTACCCAATATAATTGCGG
Source organism: uncultured bacterium (assembly GCA_965612795.1). Lineage (GTDB taxonomy): Bacteria > Hydrothermota > UBA3073 > NMUJ01 > NMUJ01 > NMUJ01. Next base: position 6,012 of record CBFDTI010000056.1, read on the forward strand.
GGCGTCAGATAGTGCCCGAGTTTATACAACACCATTGTAATGCTAATATCATTGTACAGTATTTGGACGAATTTTTCAGCTACCCCGAATTGGAGCGCAAGATGCGTAGCGAACTCAACAAGGTACGTACACTTCTGGGTGATAAGATAGCTTCACGTGAGGCGCTAAAGCTTATTAAGCAGCATTTCTATGAATAAGTGGGAGGAGTTCAAACTCTGGATATTGACGAGTGCGATACATTGGACGCTTAGATTCACATGGTGTTCATTACGTATAAAGTGGTATCGCATAAGTAAACCTAACAGAGTAATCTACGCCATATGGCATGCTAACATATTACCCGCAGTTTATGTGTATAGGGGTGAAAAAATAGCAGTGCTGGTTAGCCCACACCGTGACGGCGAGTTAGCCAATAAAGTATTACAGTCTATAGGTTATCACACAATACGTGGTGCAACCGATGACCAAGCTGTACCTGCATTACTTCGTATACTTAAGCTCAACGATATAAGCATAGCAATAACACCTGATGGCCCCAGGGGACCACGACATGTTGTAAAACCCGGTGTCGTAAAGCTGGCAAAATGGCTCAAAATACCAATAGTACCAATAAGTGTGGACTGTCGTCCATGCTATAGGTTAAGTTCATGGGATAGATTCCTCTTGCCAATACCGTTTGCCAGATGTATTATTAAAGAAGAGGGGTTAATTTATGTAAAAGATGAAACCCATGCATTACGTGAACTTGCTGATAAATTGGGTACATAATGCGTAGAGGGGTGGCAGAATTACCGTTACATGGTGGACGTGCACCTAAGTGGTTGTTTGAACTTATGGTGAAACTTGCCCGGAAGATTGTTGTACTTCTTGTGGCTGAACTTGGGCGTGACGAATTCTTAGAGAGGATGAGTTCACCGTATTGGTTTCAGAGTCTTGGCTGTGTGTTGGGGTTTGATTGGCACTCGAGTGGGCTCACCACCACCGTGACGGCGGCTATCAAAGAGGCATTGCGGGGGTTAGAAGACGAGCTCGGTATCTACATCGCAGGTGGTAAAGGCAAAACATCACGTAAAACACCGGATGAGTTGAGACTCAAATGCGATCGTGCCGGTGTAGACGCCGATAAGCTAATCTATATGAGTAGGTTGATCGCAAAAGTTGATAACACAGCGATACAGGATGGATATCAGCTTTATCACCATGTGTTCATATTCACAACAGAGGGCGAGTGGACTGTCATCCAACAAGGTATGCGGCCAGAAGAACAGTTAGCACGTAGATATCATTGGACATCGCTCGAACTCGATAACCCCGTGGTTGAACCTCACAAGGGGATATGGACGACACGTATCGAACCACGGGTGCTTAACATGGTAGCACGTGAGAGTGTACCCGCACAGGAGCGGGTGGTCGAACTTGCACGTGAACATCCGAATAAGCTTGTGAGGGAGTATCTCAAAATGCCAGAGTTTCACAAAATCACCAAAGAGATGATAAACCCCAACCGCCTGTATCAAGTGATGCTAACCACTTACGAAAAACAGCCAAAAGACTTCGAAACCTTCCTCACAACTGAGGGTGTGGGGCCCAAGACCTTGCGCGCATTGACATTGGTGGCACAACTTATATATGGGACAGCACCTAGTTTTCGTGACCCCGCACGCTACAGTTATGCACACGGTGGTAAAGATGGACATCCATACCCAGTTGACCGTAGTGGGTACGAAAAGACTATCACAATACTTGAGAAAGCAATAAAAGAGGCTAAAATAGGTAACCGCGAGAAACTAAATGCATTACGTAGATTGGCAAAGGTGTTTGAGGGATAACACCGTAATGTGATGCTACTCTTTTTAATGGCGCTCTTCATACCGTTAAGTGAATGGACAACTGAAACCGTTGACGAACTCCGTATAAGAGGTGAATTGCCGCTGGTATTTACCACCATAAAGCCATACGAATATGCGGTGATCAAAGGCTATCTGAAAAATGTTGATGTATCGAGGTTAACC
>CBFDTI010000057.1:0-8004 GCA_965612795.1 uncultured bacterium
GAGCCTATAAAGTTCATCTGTGGCAAACCTTACGGGTGTCAGGAATACCCAGTACAGCCGATCACCACATACGATAAGGCGAAATGGGAAGTATGTTTTATCGATTGGTTGGTTGCTCAGGGTGCATCCGAAGGTACCGCTATCATAAGTGCTGCACGTAACGGGGTGGATTTCATCACTGGTGTGCCACGGGTTACAATAACAAAAGGACCGGTGTTCCCCGATCCCACAATCGACACCGGTAAGATGGGGTTCACGTTCTGGATATACGGGTATGAAGGTGACTGGCTTGCTGCACGGATACCTGAACTTGCGAGGAGGTTGCTATTCCCGAGGTTTAAAACTATAGGTAGGCCACTTAGTTTCTGTAAAAAGGCGGGCAGTTTTATCGTTGAAGCTATAAGGCCAACCAAGGATGGGTTCATCCTGCATCTGTTTGAACCTTATGGTAGACAATGTCGTGGTAGATTGATGTTGAACCGCAACAACTACATTGCATATGAATGCGATCTATGGGGTAACCCCATAGGGGAACCAAAATCGACAACCCACAAGTTGGAAATCCAGCTTAATCCATTTGAGGTCAAAACCATCGGATTGGCTATAAAAACCTAATATCTATCTGGACTTAATTCTTCTTCCATCCCTTACTAAATATACAACCACAATAATGCTGTCGGTACAGGTTAAGCTCCTTTGCTATACGTATGCTTTCCTTGTAACCATCGCGTTTCTTGAAATTTTCCTGAATGAAATGTATCCCATAAGTGGTACCAAGTTCGTAACCGATTGCGTTTATCATATCCGCATCCTTGTATGGACTAACTGTCAACGTAGTTGTAAAATACTCTATACCAAGCTTTTTGGCCATGAGCGCAGTTTGCTCAAGTCGCATCCTTATACATATTGCGCAACGTTTACCACCTTCGGGTTCGTCATAATACCCGCGTGTAAGTTGGAACCAGCGCCATGGTTCATACTCACCATAGATTACTTGCATATCCAATTTGTTGAGCTGCTCCATTCGTAATTTATATTCTGATGGCGGCTGAATGTTAGGGTTGTAGAAAAAGCCAACCACTTCAAACCCTCTCTCCTCTAACCTTTTTATTGGTACGGTTGCACACGGTGCACAACAGATATGTAATAACAACTTCTCAGTAGGTGACCGCATCTACGCGTGGCTTACCTTTCAACTCTATAACTACGCGGTTAGGTACGCAGATGATAACACTACCGGGTTTGTCGATCCACCCCTGTTTCATACATAACTTCAACGGGCACGGTGACTGCAACATCCTAACCCTACCATCTTTGACCTCGACGTAGGAGCTACCCAATGGACCATCAACTTTAATTATCTGGTTTTTATTTAAGTAGAACCGATAGTATGGTTTACCGTTAAGGTATATCACACCATACTGTGGTTCGTATGTTGCCCTTTGGTTTGCAAATAAATACAAGCTTATTGCTAACAATACCACTACAAGCACATAATCGGCAAGTTTAAGTTTCACATTACGATATCTACTTTGCGACCACATTTAGTACATTTACCGGAGGCCACACCTATCACCTGTGTGCTGTAGAAGTAACGTTCAACCAACAGGTTACCACACTCAGGGCAATAGGTGTTACGACCCTCAAGTATGTCCACATTCCCTATATACACGTATTTTAGCCATTGTTTAGCCACCTCATATGCATGTTTGAGCGTACTGACCGGCGTCATAGGGGCATCAAACCCACGATATGGGAAATACCTCGTAAAATGTAGTGGTGTATCATCACCTACTGAAGCAACAAACTCCACCAACCGTTTTATATCTTCATCCTTATCGTTGTACCCCGGTATTATAAGGTTGGTTACCTCAACATGTATACCGGCCTCCCTCATCCGTTTAATAGTATGTTTAACAGCATCAAGGTTGCCTTTGGTGACCTTACGATAAAAATCCGGGTTCATAGACTTAAGATCCACATTGGCTGCATCTATGTACGGTAGCAGCTCCTCCAGTGGTTCAGCATTTATCATACCATTTGTCACAAGCACATTTACCAATCCACGCTCATGTGCCAATTTACCAGTATCCAGGATGTACTCAAACCATACAAGTGGCTCACTGTACGTGTAGCAAATACCTATGGATTCGTTAGCTATCGCTATACGTACCATCTCATCTGGTGCTATGTAATGTGTAGGCGCCTGCACTTGGGTTATCTCCCAGTTCTGGCAATACGGGCATCGCATATTACAACCGTTAGGTGCAATCGACAGTATATATTTACCGGGATGAAAGTGATACAGAGGCTTCTTCTCCATGGGATCCATGTGCATGGTGACTACCTCACCATAGTTCACAGCGTAGAGGGTACCACCTTCGTTTTTACGTCCAAAACATAAGCTGAGCTCACCATCTTTCAACACACAATTGTTAGGACATAATTTACATTGTACAACATCATCACTCAACTGCTTATAATATTTGGCAGTTACCATCTTCCTCATAAGTTACGTAACCCAGCTTTATGTCAACTTATGGTATCACTGCAATCGGATGTTTCGCAATCAGCTGCTTACCGGTTTCGCAATCGACCGCTTTTATGTAGACCACATAAGCACCGGGGTCGAGTTCACTCGTATCGAATTGTAACGAATACTCCGCAGGCGATCGAAATTGTTTCAACAAACATACCACCCTGTTTCCTGTGACATCGTACAGCTCAAGTTCAACCGTTGCCTCACGGAACGGCACCCTATAGGTGATGCTAATAACTCCACCTTTCCTTACTGTACGGGGGTTGATTTCCAGCTCCATACGTTCTACGTATTTACCGACAAATACGTCACAATCAGCTGTTATATTGTAGACACGGGCGATAAACTTGTGATACCCTTCCGTCTCCGGTATCCACGTAAATTCCAAGATCTTGTCTTCTCCTGTATCTAACTGTATCATCGTGTCATATAATGGTGTAAACCATATCGAATCAGGTGGCTTTACTTCCAACTTGACCGGTATCTCGTAGCAACGGATGTGTGGATTAAAAAGCCATACCTTTATCTTGGACTCGCGGCCCACCTGTGGTACGGGTGGATATACGTCCATACCCCTAATACGTACAATATCGACGAGTGTCGTTTCATTAGCTACAACCTCCCACGGTGGCTCTGTAGTCACATAACCTATCGTAAAGTTACCCATTGTATCGATAAATGTAAGTTCAGTAACCATACCAGGTGTAACCGGTACTAAGAACTGTCCCGCGGATAGGTTCATACCTTCGTCAACACCGTTCGGTTCACTCCAGTAGCAGCCTTTGATCACATCCAACGAACACGCAAGTATCACCACTTTATTACCCGATGTTGTGAACATTGAATCCAAACTTAGCGTACCCATGAGGTAACCTATATTTGACGTTAGCCTGATTTGTGGGGTATCGATTATCGCTTCCTCGTCATCTACCTTCACCTTGAGGTAAATATTCTCACCCGTTGAATGTTTATATATGCGTAACGGTAGCCACACAAAAGCTGTCACACTATCTGCATGTAGCTCGTATTTGCCCATCCATCCATATTTCCAAGCTTCACCATCCCATATCTGCGATATAGCGGAACGTGCATCACGATCGTACACCCAGCATTTCACTTCATATGTGTTGCCAGGCGATAGCTCCTCTATCCTTACACCTACAAGGAATGGTATACTATCTTGAAATATTGGGGGTAGATATTCAATATTTACAACAACCCCTATTATGAAACCCCATATCATACCGTGACAGGTGCACCTTCGTGGTTAAGTGATTCCGTACCAGCTGCAAGCACACGTAACACCTGTAGCCCATGTTCACCTGCTGTTACCGGTGGTTCACGTGTCTCCATCGCCCTAATGAACGCCATACACTCATTACGTAGCGGTTCACGTAGATCTATCTTAGGTATATGGATATCACCCACACGTATTGCCATCGACCCTTCCTCGTACGTCGTCGGTGGCCGTACCTCTACCCCCTTATCGTATATTTTGAGCTTCTCGAACCGCTCCATATCGTCGAACACCACCATCTTCTTCGACCCCACTATCGTCAACCTACGTATTTTGTGTGGGTCGAGCCAACTCAGATGTATATGGCCCATCAAGTTACCCGCAAAATAAAGCGTCATAAATATCACGTCACGGATACCAGGTTGTAGATACGCAGCACCTACGGCGCTAACCTTTTGTGGCACCCCATCAAACAGATATAGGGCTATAGATACATCGTGTGGCCCAAAACTCCACAGTGCATCTTCGTCACTACGTATTTTGCCAAGGTTGACACGTTGCGAATAGAAGTAGTAAATATCACCCAATTCACCGGCTTTTATCATATCTTTCAACCTTCTTATCCCATCGTGGTACAGCATGAGGTGTCCGACCATAAGTATGCGGTTGTTTTTCTCAGCAAACGCCACAAGTTGTTCACCTTCTTTCACCGATAAAGCGAGCGGCTTCTCGACCATCACATCCTTACCTTTACGTAATGCCTTATAAGATAGCTCGAAGTGTAACTTCGCCGGTGTAGCGATCACCACACCATTTATTTCAGGGTCATCGAATATAACATCAGGGTCTGTGGTGACTTCGACCCCTGGAAAGGTATCTTTCACTTTCGTAAGCACATTAGTGTCAACATCCGCAACCGCCTTTAGTACCTTAAGCTGATAGAAATTACGTACCAAATTTATACCCCAATAACCTGCTCCTACAATGCCAACCTTCATGTTATAATTTAACCCTATCTCTAAACCAATCAATAGTCATCCGTAACCCTTCTTCAAGCGTAACCTTCGGCTCCCAACCCAGCACCCGCTTAGCCTTGGAGTAATCCACCATCGATGAATCGAGTTCACCCGGTCGCTTAGGCTTGTAAATAGGGGCAACCTTATATCCGATGATATCTGCCATCATCCGAAACAGCTGTTCAACCGTCGTCCCTCTACCAGTACCGATGTTGAAGGCTTCACCCTCACCTTTATGCATTGCCAGTATATTAGCTTCTACCACATCCTCCACGTATACGTAATCACGCACAGGTTTACCGTATCCGTAGAGTATACAAGGGTCGCCTTTCAACATCCTACTCGCAAATATTGCTACAACACCAGCTTCGCCCAGCGGATTCTGGCGTGGCCCATATACGTTTGCGTATCGTAAGCTCACGATAGGTACACTAAACTCACGATGAAAGAAGTTACAGTAAAGTTCACCCACCCACTTCGATATCCCATATGGTGAAATAGGGTTAATCGGATACGTTTCGTCTACAGGTACGTTGGTGTTACCGTACAGGACACCACCGGATGAACTGAATATGAAGCGATTCACTTTAACTTTTTGGGCAGCCTTCAATAAGTTCAAAGTACCGAGTATGTTGACCTCTGCATCAAACTGCGGCTCATCCATTGACTTACGTACATCTATCTGTGCCGCAAGGTGAAATATATATTCAGGTTCGACATCCACGATGAGGTTGTAGGTCTCGACCTCCCTAATATCAAGTTGATAGAACTGCGCCCCTTCCGGTATATTCTCACGTATGCCGGTTGATAAATTGTCTACAATTATAACTTCATGTCCAAGCGCTATTAACCTGCGGGCGAGGTTCGACCCTATGAAACCCGCCCCTCCTGTAACGAGCATCCTTGCCATGGTTTTAAAATAACAATAAGCTCACGTGTATCAACCCAATAGACTACACAATCCATCAATCTGGATTAAATTTAATAAATGGAAAAAGTCGGCCTGATATTAGCTCTTATACTAATATTGCTGGGTGTGATCGGCGTTATCCTACCTTTCCTACCAGGTGTACCGCTCATATTTTTGGCTTCCATCCTGTACGGTGCATTCGCCGGCTGGCATATAATAGGTGTCAAAGGATACGTTTTGTTAGGCGTACTCACAATTGTATCACTTATATCCGACTATATATTAACTGTGATAGGTGTACGTCGTACCGGTGGTAGCGGTTGGACTGCTTTAGCTGCAATAATAGGTGCTATCGTGGGCTTCATTTTATGGCAACTTCCAGGTGCTATGGTTGGGCTATTTATCGGTGCTGTACTGGTCGGTTTTATAGTCAACCGTGACTGGCGAAAAGCTCTCAAATCCGGTGCCGGTGGTATCGTAGGATTCTTCTGTAGCCTCGTGTTACGGTTTGTTATAGCTATCTTCATGATAGCTTATATATTACATAAAATTCTGTAATAATGCAGCGATTGAAACGTGAACTCGGCCTTATCGACATATTCTGTATAGCGATGGGTGCTATGATAAGTTCCGGTCTTTTCGTATTACCCAGTATCGCATACCTTGAAACCGGCCCCAGTGTGGTAGTCTCGTACTTCATAGCTGGGCTCATGATGTTACCTGCTATACTATCGAAGGTGGAGCTCGTCACCGCCATGCCACGTGCAGGTGGTAATTATTTCTTCATCGAACGCAGTCTCGGCACGTTTGCAGGCATAATGGGCGGTATTGCTGACTGGTTCTCACTTGCACTGAAGAGCGCATTCGCTCTGGTAGGTATAGGGGCGTTCGCTACCCTCCTGTTACCGGGTATGGCTGAATGGCAGATTAAACTCATAGCTGTGGCGTTCTGCATAATATTTATGATTGTTAACTTGCTCTCAGTTAAGGGTACAAGCAAGCTACAACTTGGGTTAGTATTCTCCTTGTTGGTGTTGTTGATACTTTTCATCGTCTTAGGTACACGTAGAGTGGAGCTTACACATTTTGTTCCGTTCGTACCTTTTGGATGGCCAAAGGTATTCGCAACCGCCGGGCTTGTGTTCATCTCTTATGGTGGGTTAACAAAAATAGTGGGGGTAGCTGAGGAGGTACGTGATCCTGCACGCACCTTAGCACGTGGGTTGTTCCTTGCGTTCGCAATCGCCACCCCACTATATGTGTTGGTCGTCTTCGTAACCGTAGGTGTGCTAACACCTGCATTTATGGCACGCACCTTAACACCGGTTTCACATGCGGCTGCTGTGTTCATGGGCAGATGGGGTGAACTCCTTCTATCAATAGCGGCTATATTTGCATTCTTCACCACTGCCAATGCTGGTATACTTGCAGCTTCACGTACCCCCATGGCTATGAGTAGGGACGAACTGCTACCCGATACATTACGTCGTGTACATAAGCGGTTTGGCACCCCTTACATCGCAATATTATCTACTGGTATCTTTATGCTTATTGTGATAGCTTTTCTGCATATAGAGGAGTTAGCTGAGGTGGCATCCACCTTTATACTGTTTCTGTTTACGCTCATAAATCTATCCGTTATTCTCATGCGTGCCAGCAAGCTACGTAACTATCAACCCAAATTCCGGTCACCCTTCTATCCGTGGCTACAGGTCGGTGGTATCTTTATGTATACGTTCATGATATTTGAGATGGGTAGGTTGGCATTGTTTGCACTGGTAGGGTTAATCCTGATATCACTCGTGTGGTATCTCACCTATACACGTGGTAAGGTAAGACGTGAAACTGCCCTCATACATCTTGTCGCCCGTATAACTGCACGTGAAATAGCTACACGTAGTTTAGAGAAAGAGCTACGTGAGATACTACTTGAACGTGATGCCATAGTTGAGGATAGGTTTGATGAGATATTAAAAACCTGCCCTATTATTGAGCTCACTCGGCCCATGGCACGTGATGAATTTTTGCGCTACATCTCGGATATATTATCCAAACGTCTCAATATAGATGCAGATATTATTTACGAACGGTTTGTACAACGTGAGTCACAATCCTCCACCGTCATACATCCAGGGCTCGCTATACCCCACATCATAATAGATGGGGAAAAGAAGTTCGACCTCATCATAGTGCGTGCCAAACCCGGGATCGATTTCGATGGCTCCACCGTACATACTGTGTTTGTGCTCGTAGGTACGCTTGATGAACGTAACTTCTATCTACGTGCGTTGATGGGTATCGC
>CBFDTI010000058.1:0-7756 GCA_965612795.1 uncultured bacterium
AGATAGTTATTAGCACCCACTGCAAGACTTACTGTGAAATCACCCAATACACGTTTAACCCACGGTATATCATGATGCAGTATCTGATGTTGAAGTGTTTTGGTAAATGTTGCGATGACACCTACTTTATCATTATCGAGTGCCCACTTTACGACGGGTAGCAGATACGCAAACGTCTTACCTATGCCGGTGCCAGCTTCGATAACAAGCTTGGATGACGTCTCCAAAGCACTCTCTATGTGGTCGGCCATCTCGAGCTGTCCCATCCGTTCTTTATAGTTTGGGAATATATGTGATAGCTTGGCGAACAGCTCACGTACGGTGGGTGAGATTAGCGCCACCTCAGTATGCGGCCGATACGCTTCCATCGTATCTTTTTCCAAAATATATACACGGGTAGGTCGGGTTGCCATGATAGCCAAATGATTAGCGGCCTACCCAAAAGATACCGTACGGGTAATGGTCCCCAAAAGCGCGAATCGTATGAGTTGTCACGATTATCACCCATTACAAATATACAATCCTTTGGCACAACAACAGGCCCGAAGTTGTCCCTCACCCCTATGTAACGCTTGAAATCACCGTGTTCCCAATGTTCTTGGTAGTTAGGTATTCTAAACGGTGGATATACAATGGGATCATTGAATTTAACATAGGGTTCATCGAGCGGCTTGCCATTTATGTAGACCTTTTTGTCACGTATCTCGATAGTGTCACCCTCTACTGCTATACAGCGTTTGACTACATTGCGACGCTCAAACGGTGACCTAAATATTACGATTTGGCCACGTTGAGGTTTAGGTTGCCACCAAGGTGTTATACAAGTGAGCACAAACGGCAACTTCACCCCATAGTCAAACTTAGTAGCAAACAGGAAATCACCCACAAGTAAGGTGTCTTCCATCGACGGTGATGGTATGCGGTAAGGTTCAATGATGAAAAACCGTATCACCAACACTATCAAGATTGGTGGGCCCCAATCTTTCAGAATTCTCTTGAACCTTTGCATTAATGGAGTTTAAAATAACTGAAATACCGTAGGGTCAATCACAATTTGTTTAGAATTTATAAACTAAGATTTGACATTCCGACTAAGGGGGCCCTGGCAGCGACCTACTCTCCCACCGGGTTGCCCCGGCAGTACCATCGGCCCTGGAGGGCTTAACTTCCGTGTTCGGCATGGGAACGGGTGTTTCACCTCCGGCATAGCCACCAGAGCCCTCTATAAAAATAATCCCTATCGATAAACGTCAACCTAACTTACCTATCTTTAATATGTGCAAGTGGTGGATGCAGGTATAGTGGTTCGAGCTTCTTTATATCGTCGAGCTCACCACGTTCGCATTTCAGTTTACCTAACCATGCAATGGTTGCCCCTCTTGGTGCGATAGGGTTAGGTGTTATGAAGTGTGCACGTTTATTCATAAGCTTTATAAGCTGCTCCCTATAGATGTCAGCACCATCACCCACGAATATGTACTCACCGGATTTGACACGGTCGAGAAACTCCCCCACCTTATCGACTTCATACCCTGTAACTCGTTCACCATCCTGGTATATTGCGTAGAATACATCTCCACGTTTGCCATCAACTACAGGTACAATAGGATATTTTGCGAGTCTCACCTCCATCGCTAATCCATCAAGCGACCCTATCCCCACAATCGGCTTATCAAGTGCAAACGCCAGCCCTTTCACCGTTGCCACCCCTATACGTAGGCCAGTGAATGCACCTGGGCCCAATCCTACCGCGAACAGGTCAACCTCCTTTATCTTAACGCCTGCATCCTCCATCAACCTATGTATTGCGATTATTAATTTCTCCGAATAGAACTGCCCAAAATCCACGTAATGGTCGAACACCACATGATCGCTATCTATAAGTCCAACCGCTACTTGAGTTGACGATGTATCTACACCGAGCACCTTACAAACTTTCATCTTATATGCCTATATTCGGTAGATTAACCGCATGTAGGGTTGGAAATATCCACGAAACCCCAATTTCTTTGCCAACTCCAACGCCTTATCGTACTCCCACGACGTTATGGGGCGCGATAGCTCCCGATACTCATCTGCCTTGTAGGATGGATAGTACTGGCTCATAAGACTAAGATATAAATTAGGCGATAGCTCATGTAGAAACTTCAACACCTTCTCAGTATTACTTACGTCATTAGGTAACACCAGATGCCGTACCATCAACCCACGTACCGCTACACCATCTTCTAAGACAAGGTCACCCACCTGCCGGTGCATCTCACGTAGTGCAGCTTGGTTAACATCTACGTAATTGGTAACTTTAGAATATTTCAACCCTCTGTCATTATCCCCATACTTCGCATCCGGCATGTATATGTCGACAATACCATCCATAAGCTTAAGTGTTTCAATGCTATCGTATCCACCTGTATTGTAAACTATCGGTATACGTAAGCCACGCTTGACTGCCCTCCACGTAGCTGCTATAATCTGTGGCACAAAATGTGTAGGTGTGACAAGGTTAATGTTATGTGCCCCTTTATCCTGGAGGTACAGGAAGCAATGTGTCAGCCCATCTATCGTAACACTATCCCCCATACCTAGCTGGCTGATTGTGTAGTTCTGACAATATTGACAATGCATACTACAATTTGTAAAAAATACGGTACCCGATCCCCTACGCCCACTGATGGGTGGCTCCTCACCAAAATGCAGGTGATAACTCGATATTATCACCTGCCAATCACTGCGACATTCGCCTTTCTCACCTTTGATACGGTTCACCTCACACCTGCGTCCACACAATATGCACGATTTTAGTATTTCATACCCGTTATCAATCTTATTGCGCCACTCACTATCAGTAAGGTTGAGATACACAGGATACGCTATCTCTCTTGCTCTTCCTCCTTCGCCTTCTCCCATATAGCCTCCATCTCTTCCAATGTCATATTGGGATTATCCTTAAGCTTCTCAAGCACTCTCTGGAACCTTTTCTTAAACTTACACACCGCCGCTTTGAGTGCAGTTTCGGGATCCACCCCCAGGAAATTACCAAGATGTGCTACTGCAAATAGTAGATCACCATACTCCTCACGTTGCTTATCACCACGCGCATGCTGCAACTCTTCCAATTCCTCTTTTATCTTCTCTATCACACCCTCTACGTTATGCCAATCAAACCCTTTCTTTGACGCCTTACGTTGTACAAATGCGGCCAACGCCAGTGCTGGTAAACTTGGTAACTCCTCCAAGAGCGGTTTACCTTTCACATGTTCCCATAGCTTCAACACCTCCTCCGCAGTTGCAACCTTCTTATCACCAAATACATGTGGATGTCGGCGTATGAGTTTAGCCTGCAGACGTTCAATGAGCTCTACTATATCTATATTAGCTGCAAGTGCTGTCATCACCACTAGCAATAGTATATCGCCGAGCTCCTCTTCCATTTTATCCTTATCACCAAGGCTACCCCATAGTTCATAGACTTCTTCGAAAAACAGTGGTGTTAAGGTTGATGGTGTCTGCTTGCTATCCCATGGACATTCCTTGCGTAACCGCTTAATGATATCGACCAGTTTATCAAATTCCTGCATGTGTCAAAAATATCCAATTTACACTATTGACAAGCATCATTATCTCGTATTTTTAAACAATGCGTGTAGTTATAAGGTTGGCTTGCGATGAGTGTGGTAGACGTAATTACACAACAACGAAACGCAAGGATAAACGTGACAAACTCGTATTACGCAAGTACTGCCCGTTTTGTAGGAAACACACAATACATAAAGAGGTCAAACGATAATCGGGCCCGTAGCTCAACAGGCAGAGCACCGGACTCCAAATCCGGGGGCTGGGGGTTCAAGTCCTCCCGGGCCTGCTTGTTTTTATGATGTGGCGCAAAGTAAGACAGTTTATACATGAAGCAGCAGAGGAGTTACGGAAAATGACATGGTCACCATGGCAAGAGCTATGGGCAACTACATGGATTGTAATATTTTTTGTCTTAATTGTGGGTATATACCTTGTTTTTGTGGATCGCATCTTCGCCCTCTTTATCACCCGATTAGTGAGGTAACATGAAACGCTGGTATCTCGTACGTGTACGTTCAGGTGCCGAAAAACGTATAGCTAAGATTATCCAGGAAGAGGCCGTAGCACGTAATCTCACAGATAAGATTGAAACTATATTCATCCCACATCGTATTGTAACTGTATTTACTGACAAAGGCAAAAGTCAAACCAGCAAGAAGCTATTCCCTGGTTATGTAGCCCTATACATGGAGTTAGACGATAAAGTGCGTGAGATGTTGAACTCAATCCGCGGCATCCTCTACACACCAGGTAGAGGGCGCGAACCTTACCCGTTGAGTGACGAAGAAGCTAACCGCTTGCTGGAATTCAAGAAAGCCGAAGAGGAACGTGTTGTCGAGGTACCATTCCAGAAAGGCGATACCTTAAGGATTGTGGATGGACCGTTTGTCGATTTCACTGGTGTGGTGGAGGAGGTTTACCCTGAAAAAGGAAGAGTTAAATTACTTGTCACAATACTTGGTAGGCAAACACCGGTGGAGTTAAGCTTCCACCAAGTTGAACCCTTGTAAGGAGGTATAGATGGCACGCAAGAAGAAAGTTGTCGCTAAAGTTAAACTCTACCTGAAAGCGGGTGAGGCTACACCGGGACCACCAGTAGGTACTACGCTTGGTACGTATGGTATAAACCTCGGTAAGTTCGTCCAGGAATACAATGCGAAGACGAGGGACCAGGCAGGCAACATCATCCCTGTGATCATCACAATATACGAGGATAAGAGTTTCGATCTCGAATTTCGTAAACCGCCAACTTCGTTCCTTCTGAAGAAAGCCGCTAATATTGTCAAAGGAGCATCTCAACCTGGTCGTGAAACGGTCGCCAAAATCCCTTACGAAAAGGTGGTCGAGATTGCCAAGTATAAGCTGGATGAACTTAACGCCGACGACCTTGATAAAGCTGTCAAAATCGTAATGGGTACCGCACGTTCAATGGGCATAGAAGTGGAGGAAAAATGAAGCGTTCCAAACGTATGCGCGCTATATTGGAGAAGGTTGACCCCACTAAAGAGTACTCACTACGTGAAGCAATTAAGATACTAAAAGAAGTAGCATGCGCCAAATTCGACGAAACTGTGGAAGTTGCCTTCCACATGGGGCTGGACCCGAGACGTTCTGATCAAATGGTACGCGGTAGTGTAGTATTACCTCATGGTACTGGCAAGACCAAACGTGTGCTGGTATTGACCAAAAGTGCAGTCGATGAAGCTAAGGAAGCAGGTGCTGACTATGTAGGGAGTGACGAATACATCGAGAAGATCCAAAAGGGGTGGCTCGAATTTGACGCAGTTGTGGCTACACCCGAGGTTATGAAAGACGTAGCTAAACTGGGTAGGATACTGGGGCCGAGGGGGTTGATGCCAAGCCCCAAAACCGGTACAGTTACCAACCGTCCAGCTGACGTTATACGAGAGCTCAAAAAGGGAAGAGTGGACTTCAAACTCAGCCGTACTGGTGACATACATGTACCTGTAGGTAAGATATCCTTCACAGAAGATGCACTCTACGAAAATATTCTCGAGTTGGTACAAGCATTACTCGATGCAAAACCTGCCGGTGCCAAGGGGGCCTACATACAATCGATGCATATATCATCGACTATGGGGCCAGGTCTCAAGATCAATCTACGTGAGTTATTCAACGAACTACAAGCCAGGAGGTGATATGCTCAAAAAGGATAAACCCAAGGTGGTGGAAGAACTTGCTAATCTTATCAAGGACGCCCCCGGTATATATCTTACGGATTTCTCCGGACTTAACGTAAGCGAGATGCATATTTTACGTAAACGGCTACGCGAGAGAGGTATCACTTTCAGGGTAGTAAGAAATCGCTTACTACAGCGGGCATCCGAAAAGGTCAATAAGTCCGAACTTATAGAGAAATTAGTAGGTCCAACTGCGATATGTCTAAACTACGATGATCCATATGTCATACCGAAAGTGTTGATGGAATTTATCAACGAATTCAAGAAACTCAAAATCAAAGCTGCATGGGTTGAAGGTGAGTTGCTCGATGAAAACGAGGTCAAAGCACTTGCTAAGTTACCATCCAGAGATGAATTACTAGCACAAGCTGTAAACACTGTAGCAGCCCCTCTATCACAGCTTATGGGTGTATTACAAAACCTCCTGCAGACGTTGGTGGCTACACTTGACGCCATCAAAAGTAAACAGGGGACCTGATGGCGATGCAGAAGCTACGCCAAAAGATGGTGGCATTTCTGTGGTTTGCTGCTGCACTTTTTATCCTATTTATATTCTTGCAGTGGGGGTTACACTTTACGTCTACACGTACGTTGACCATGCGTGAAAAAGGCTATATCGCCAAGATTGGTAACACAATAGTGAAAGACGACTATTATAGGAGGGTGATAAACAGCATTGCACGTGATACCACGCTTACACCTGAGGAGGTAGAGGCACTTGCGTTTGATAATCTAGTCACAGAAATTATCCTTGATAACGAGGTACGTAAGAAGGGGTTGATGCCTTCGGACGAAACTATTATCGAGTTGATAAAGAAATATCCGCCACAGGAGTTACGTAATGACTCGAGCTTCCTACGTGAAGACGGTACTTTCGATTATGATAGATATTGGGAGCTATTGAGTGACCCACGTGCACGTCCATACTTTGAAAATTACGAACGTCTGCTACGGTACAACATAACACGACAACGCTTATTTACTGAGATCACCGGCTATGTACGACCCACTATGCAGGAGTTATGGGAACGCTACCGTGAACGCAAAACACGCATGAAAATACGTGGAGTTAGGTTTGCGCCTCAATTTGATATCGACAATACTACAATATACCAATACTACGAAGCACACAAGGAGGAGTTCAAAACACTGACCAAACCGCGTTTCGAGTGTGTAACTATACCGCGTACTACTGAAGAAGGTGAAACCAAAGTTGGTCTCGTATATTCGCGCCTTGATAAAGGCGAACGCTGGTCTTCTGTAATTAAGGATTATGGGCTCACAGTTGATACTATTGCAGGCGATACCATAGCAGGTATACCTCTTATGTATGCACTTAAAACTTACAACGAAGGCCATATACTTGCGATAAGTTCAGATGATACCGTCTATTATTTGAGGATCATTTACAACCCCTACATGAAGTCCGAACCCGAGTATGAATATTTGCCGGTGGAGCAAGCTCGTAACTTGATTACCACTACAATTTATCGACAACGGTTAGCTGCATATCTGGATTCGATTAAACCTTACTTCACAAAATATCAACACAAAAGCAAACTATCACCGTGGTTTACTGTACTCGATACAATATGGGGGATCACTGATAGAAGCTTCTACTATCAAGTATTGGCTATAGACTCTGGTGCAGTGGATAAGGTAGTACTTGATTCATGTGGCTATCTTGTTAAAGTTATCGACAAGAAGGAACCCACCATGGATGAGTTCCAAGCCGACACCGCCTTTGTACATGACTTCATTATCCAGTACCAGCAAGATTTTTATAATTCATGGGTTGAAAACCTCAAACAGCATACAAAAATAGAGGATTATAGGTTTTACGTCCGATAGCAAGCGTATCTACAGTAAATGATACTTCACAGGTACATTCTTAAGGAGGAGTTACCTCCTTTTATGCTTGGTATAGGTGTACTTACATTGATACTGTTGATGAACCAATTCTTCCTCATGGTATGGGA
>CBFDTI010000059.1:0-7648 GCA_965612795.1 uncultured bacterium
CCAAGTTATTGTTATACACCGTGACTTTAATTCCAGTTAGCATCAACATCACCCATACCAACATGTCACCTCCTTATGGTATAATATAACACAAAATCGATAAATCACAACCTGACTATCAGCCACAGAAGAATAATCCCAACCCATATCTTCGTATGTTGGATTGACCCACGGTTGCTATTGGACGACCAGCAGCTTCCTCGTAGATTGTCTATCACCCAACTTTATCTGGTAGAAATATATGCCGGGTGCCACTTTCCTACCTCTATCATCGCATCCATCCCACTCAACCACATATCGACCCGGCCCCTGCACTGCATTTATGAGCGTTTTAACCTTTTCACCTAACAAATTGTATATCATAAGTTCGACCCGCACACGTTGGCTTATGGTGTACGTGATAGTTGTAACCTTATTGAACGGATTGGGTCGGTTCTGATCCAACTTATACTCCATAGGTGTAGCACCTATCGTGGTCACCTCGATAGGTAACGTTATTATGATGGTACCGCTCTCAGGTGTACTAGGATATTCGTTTGGATTCTCCCTGTACCAGTTGGGGGTGGGGTTAACTCCAACTACTGAGTCGCTCACCCCATCGTAGGTAGCTTTAACTGTATATGTATAGCTAATAACGTAAGGGTTGGTCAACTCACACTCGGTACTATCTCTAAGCCACATCGAGAACCATGGTCCATCACCACGCATGGTATCGATCACATTATCGAATTCCCACGTAAATGATCCACCATCAGTTCCTGCATCCAGATTATAGTACTCCTCACCATCCTCCACAACAGGCACTAACCCCGGATCTGTCGAATAATCATTATCCTCTATATAACCCATACCTGGGACGAACAGCTTCATGTTATCAACTTCTACCTCTACCTCACCACGATAGATTTTATCGTATAGTTTAATATAGCCGTCGGGATACCACTCTATCTCTTTTGTCACATGCCATGGATCCCATTCCCTAACCGCAAACTGTATCTGGTTGAAGTTGCCCCCCCTACGGCGGTCATTATCTTAAGTTCACCCGTATCCCATAATGTATCAGCTTGCTGGTTGGTGATCACCATACGTACAATATTCTCTGTTGCATCGTAATTCACCCACGTATGTAATGTATCACCTACGTTTATCTCATACGCTGATATCGACGTATCCCTACAAAGTATCGGCCCGTAGACGTTATCAAATACTTCCAGTTGTACCAACCTCCAATAATGTGATCGCAGGTCCCACGTCACCCTTATGCCGTCAACATGGTGTATGAACTTATCTTCGTCCAGTAACGCATCCCAGTGTACCGCATAGTCGGTTACCACGATAGTGTTTATGCTATCCGATGGCAACGGAGTATGGCCATCCATACCCGTGGTAGTCTCATACAGTGGTTGCCCCTCCAATACCCTATAATGGTGATAAAAACACTTATACGCACCTGTTGCAAGCTGCTTCACAACCTCCATATTCTCAGCTGGGTAGTTAGCATCTACCTCATTTTTTACGGCTACGGTTGCACCTGGGATCGGATTACCTACGGAGTCCACCACCAGCACATCCATGTAGTATTTTACGAGCGCACATTTCTTCACGGGGCGACCTTCACAATCGGTCAACACTCCAGGTGCAATTATCAGGCTATCAAACCTACAGTTTACAAGCCCTATCTCACAATCGATGTAACTCTTCCAATCATACGGCGCACCATTACAATAACAAGTATGGGATTGCCCATAGGTTTGTGCCAGCGACTCTTTTACCCTTATAGCGCCATTCTGTACATCTACATTGTATATGTTGAGCTTATCCCTGTGTGCGTTCACTGAGAATGTCACATTTATAGGTTCGGCACCATGGAACAACACATCCTTTATAACGAACTTGTCCAAATTTATATCATCCGTGTATATCCAGAATGATTTCTTACCCTTTGCAAACATACGCTCTTCTTTCAGCGCTGTTGAATAGCTTCCAATATGTGTGTAATTACCGATATCAACCTCATGCAGGTTTGTGAACCTCACATTTTCTATATCCACATGGTATGGTGAATCGAAGAACACGTGTGCACAGTTGTTTATGACCGAATTCTTAATTATTACCGCACAATAACATGAATGTCCCAACGGCATAGTATTATACACCGAACCGTTTGCATATGGATCCTTAAGTAACCGCTCATTCCCATAATGGGTGGTCGACCCTGCATTGTTCCACACCCAGAACTGTTCACCGCACGATGTTATCACGCTGTTATTCACAAATAAGCGTGCCCCATAGCATAACACAAATTGCAATGTATCTGTTGGCGTAGAGCAGAACTTAAGTGTCTCACCCTCGATTATGAGTTCCGACCCTTCGTATACTACAAGGTTTGTGTAGCATGTAGCTGTGTGGGTTGCTGCATCGTACTCGAACTTCGTCGGATCCCCTATCGCACTATCAATATCTGCTAATGTCACGCATCTACCCTTCACGATTATACCTTCCCTATATATGGGATAATATCTGTAATTTTGACAATAATAGTTCGCTATGTATTTGCCATAGGTTATCACATTCTCTGGAAATAAATATCGATCCTCGTACACTTCTACGCAGTCGAAATACACGGGATCGCTCATCAACCTGAGAAACATATACTGGCAAGCTACTTCTTTCTCATCATGTACCCATAGATCGAAACACCCATCTTCGTAGTAGTAGAACCACCCATCCCACGTATGTATTATTGTAACCGTATGCCAGTTGGTATCACTGTATATACCAGCACCATCGTAGTCGATACTGAACCCCTGTACACAACAGTGGTGATGTGCATCCCACACCCTGGAATAATCAGCAAATACTTCACCATCGGCAGTCTTTATATAATCAAAGTCCGCTATCTGGCCGTGACTACTTGGTGGAAACTTATATTTGAACCGCCACGTCCCATATGTAGTTGTTGATACTACGTTTGAATACGTAAACGTGCAAGCAAACCCCAACGTACACGGTGGCGCATATGTACCAAGCCATTCCGGTAACGGTCTACCCCATGGATCGAGTTCGGTACGGTTCTGTGACTTTAAGTCTGCAAAGTACTCAAAAAACGTAGGTGCTTCGATTGAATCGAGTGTGGAAACCACCCATTCCATATGATCCTCACCGTTCGCATTGTACACTTTGACGTGTATCTCCCATATGCCTTTATCGACCGGTACTGTCCATGTGTAACTACTGTCCGTAGCTAGTGTATCCACGATTTTGTTCACCTGCCATCGGTAATCAACAGGCTGGTCGACATTCACCGTAAATGTTATAGTTTCACCTTGGTTTACAAGATACATTATATCGTGTAAGTCGGAGGCACCTGAACCGTTGGAACTCCAATCCACAATCTGTGGCGGTACACCCAACACTGTATTTATCGACAACACCAATACGGACAGTACATACTTACGTACCATCACGGTAAGAATGAGCTCACTGTCGTGGCTTCACTATATCGTATAGTTTACGAGCGTGCTTCATCAACTACGCTACGTAGTTCGTGAAGCACCGCTTGATATTCTACTTGTTGTGATTCAACCATATCCATACGGTGTTCGAGATAACGGGTGAATTCCTCACTCGTCCATTTAGGGAACCTCCGTTGTAGGTAGCGGTACACCTTTTCACCCACCGGTGTGGGTACCAACATCCCCCTGCGCTCAACTAAGTAGTTACGTTCCAACAATGTGGTAACTATCTTCGCGTAGGTGGAGGGGCGACCCAACCCTCGCTCACGCATCTGCTGTATGAGCGTACCCTGGGTGAAAGGTCGCGCTTTCGGTACAAATCGTATCGTTTTATGTGTGAGTTTGAATCTTCCCGGTATTTGCACAGTATATACAGGGGTGACAAGATTGAACCCATCCTCTATTATGTCTGTGACAAATTCTTTAACTTCACTAAACCCTGGCAACTCGAACTTCACCTTTACCTTACGTACAACAACATCTTTCATCTGTGATGCTATGAATCTACGCCATATCAACCCATATAGATGGACAAGATCCTTAGGTTCCGATAGTTCAAACCTACCCGTAGCTACTAAAGTGCTGAACTCATGTGGCTCTATCGCACGTACCGGTCGTATACACTCATGGGCACCAGTTGTACCCCATCGTCGTAGCTGTAGTAAGTTTTTGCCGAACCTTTCCACAATGTACTCGGTAGCTACACGTAGCCCTGCATCTGATACTCTTGTTGAATCTGTCCTGTGGTAGGTGATAATACCCTTTTCAAATAACTCCTGCGCTAATTGCATAGTTTTTTCAGCACTGAAGCCAAGCACCTCAGACGCTGCAATCAATAGCTCACTTGTGGTGAATGGCGGTTTGGGATGTAACGAATCGTATAATTCATCTATCACCTTCGCGTGGAGGTTAGCGAGCTGTTCAAATACAAGCTTGGCTTGCTCTACATCCATAATCTCAAATCTAACCGCTAACCCGTCAAACCTCGCATCTATTATAGCCTTACGGTGACGACGTTCGGCTTCACGTGCGATGACCCAACCCAGCACCGGGGTTTGTACCCTTCCACCGGATAGGTTACGGTTACTGAAACGTCTCTGCAAGTGTTCAGAAAGTGCAAACCCTACCCACCTATCTGCTATGCGGCGTACCAGTTGCGATTTAACAAGATCGAGATTGATCTCACGTGGATGGTTAATCGCCTTTATAAATGCACGTGGTGTAACTTCGTGGAACTCAGCTCGCTTGAGATTGGGATTAAATGGCCGTAACGCTAGAAATATATCCCATGCGATCTTCTCACCCTCAGCATCCGGATCGGTGGCTATAAGTATCTCATCTACCTCGGTTGCAAGTTCACGTAATGCGGTCACAGTGACGAGTTTGTCAATATCCACCCTTTGGTAGCACCGTGGACACATATCGAGCGTGGTCTGTTCACCACATTTTTTACAGCGCTTAATCGATCCATACACCGGTATGTAACGATGATCTACTTCCAACACACCATAGAGGCCGCCCTTTTCAACAATGTCAAACACATGACCTAATGATGCCGTTATCATCAGCAATCTATCACCGATATGTACCTCATAGGTCAAAGTGTTGCTTAACCATCGGCGTTGTGGTTGTCCAAAGAACCCCGCTATCGTACGTGCTTTGGTAGGCGATTCTACAATGACTAGGGTCGTACGCATAAGCTCGCCCTTCTTAACCGGTAGCCGACCCTGCATGATTTCACGCACATA
This sequence comes from uncultured bacterium, assembly GCA_965612795.1. Classification (GTDB taxonomy): domain Bacteria; phylum Hydrothermota; class UBA3073; order NMUJ01; family NMUJ01; genus NMUJ01. The sequence goes on from CBFDTI010000059.1 coordinate 5,264, forward strand.
CCGGCGGTCACGATCTATCTGCGCCATAATCTCCATGAGATTAACCTGCTCGAGTTGAGTAAACTCGACCTCTTCCGCGGTATACGCTCTTATGCGTCGTTTTAGGCTGGTGAACGCCTTCTCGTTGTAATAGAATAGAATCGATAACCCCTTTGTGAGCCCACCCGCAAACAGGCGCGATGTACGACCTGATGCCTGTATGTAGCTGGCGGCATCACCTACAACTATGAATAACTGTCCATCACGTTCTACAAGGGTGACATCACTCAACCCCCGTATGGTGTTGATAAATTTCGTATCCTGTAGTTTAGTTCTTAAAAAGGTGGCTATCTGGTCGAGTTTGCGCATTATATTGGGATATCGTGTAAGCACATCTTCACGTAGAGTTAGATGACGACGCAAAAACCGTATGTAATCATCGACCAACTCACGTTCAGTAAGTGCTGGCTTAAGTGCTACCAACAGTCTAAACAACCGTGCTGGTAGCTTAGACTCCGTGGATGCAAGTATTTCAAGCTTGGGTGTACCAACGAATATCGCATAGCGTACAACGTCCGGCATATCTATACCACGGACGAGTGGGTTGAGGTGATGTGAAATCCCCACTACCACCTGTATTTCAGCTTTACGAAACTTATCTTGTGCATCGGTATCGAAATCCTCGTACGAAATGGCACTTATATCGTGTGAATTGAAAAAGTTCACGAGTTCGATCACACCCTCACGCCCATGATCCATCGACACGTACACGAAACCGCCACCACCCAGGATTTTGATAAGCTCAACCGCCTTATCTCTTGCGGCTGTGAAATCACGAACCCTCTCCGCTACATCGACTATATTACGTAATGTGGTGGTGGCCTTCTGTATATCAAACCCCAGCAGTTCGCGAAACAGAACAACTCGCCTCGTACGGGGTTGCGCGGTAGCGGATGAGATCACCAACACTGCGGGGATATTCTGAGCTTTATGTTGCAACCGTGTATGCTCTTCGACAGCCTTGTCACTCTTGTAGGCGAGGTTCAAATCTTGTATATCAAACCCCATCAACTTCAGCAACAGGTCTATATTTTTCGATGTCTTAAGGAATGAATCCACATCATCCACAAAGAAGAACTTATTAAAATTAACTTCACTTGAAGTATTCGAACCGGAGAAAACTTTTTCCAACAGGTCGAAATTTTTGTAAAGGAACATATGTGTTGTCACAAGCACATCGAATTTACCTGATGCAATGAAATCGCGTTCGCTACGCTTACCTGTATATACAGCTATCACCTTTTGTGGCGCAATCTCCTGCAACCGCGCAAGTATCTGTTCAACCAGCAACCTTGTCGGCACAATAATGTATGACTTTACCGGTAAGTAAGCTGCCATAACTAAGCCGAACGTGGTCTTACCTACACCTGTAGGTGCAAGTATCGCAAACGACCGTCCAGCAAATACACGTTTGGCCCATGTCAGCTGTAAGCTCCATGGGTCAGCTCCTACGGTTTTGATGAAAAATTGCGTAAATTCGTGTGTAAGTTTAACCAGCTGACACACCTGTACATAACTTCGTAAGCGCCCTATATCTGCTAACTGCTTGCAGATAGCTTCATGTGTTAATTCATCCTCTTCATACGGTGTAGGTTGTGGTAGACATCTTTCACATGGCAATCCAACCGCTAACCTATCCGCAGTTACATCAGCACCGCAGTTGGGGCACAAGCTCTTGAATACAGCAATAGCTTCTGTTGACATCGTTACAAATGGTAATTTATAGATAGTTACGTCAACAGTGTAAAAATCACTATCTAATAGATGTATTGGAGATTGCGCATCTTTGATTATAATTAATCAACCAGGAGGTGTCATGCAACTTGTGCTGTGTTTAGTGTTAGCACTTGAAAGCTTCACAAGTCACACCACTATCGATGTGGCGGCTGGCGACCTACACATTATTAAGATCGAGCCCAACAAACCATATTTCGAACTTTCACCCCCTAAAACACCTTGGGATAGCTTCGTGGACTCGCTACAGGTTGCTGGCTGGATAAAGCGTGCACTCACACGTAGGTTTAACGATCTATTATTGACTCAAGCAACAGAAGCTGATCTATCGATTAGGTTCAACGCACAATTCACAGCCGATATCGACAACGACGGTAAGGACGAACTTATAAAGCTTGATCACACTCACGTCCTACTATTCGAACGTACGGGTTTATTACCCAGATGGACGCTACGTGATACGTTGTTGGTTACACCATTTGCAACCAAGATCGCCAAATATTATGTGAATAGTGACTCGCTAATCGATCTGCTCGTTGTCGATACACTTGGTAATGTATGGTACTACCTCAACTATGGTAGAAAAGACCATCCGTACTTCATGTATATAAG
>CBFDTI010000060.1:0-7599 GCA_965612795.1 uncultured bacterium
GCCCGTCTGAATTTACATATCAGGATAAATGGGAAACCATTGGCCAAATTGTGAGCAAGGTCCAACAGGTTACACATCGCCATCACACTATATGGGAGCGACTTGCCGATGCATCTGTAAGACCGTTTACCGGTATACCCATAGCGTTGATTGTACTGTACCTTAGTTTTAAGCTTGTCCGCTTAATAGGTGAAGGTCTAATCAGCTTCATTTTCGACCCGTTATTCGAACGTCTCTGGGCACCATTAATGCTTAAGCTTTCAGCTTTACTTGGGGGATCGGGTCTCCTACACGGGATATTGATCGGAGAGCTCATCGACGGAAAGATAGAATTCATGGAATCGATGGGCTTACTCACCACCGGTTTGTACGTACCGTTTGCTGCCGTGTTACCCTATATTTTTGCGTTTTACCTCATGTTGTCGTTGTTGGAGGATTCTGGGTACTTGCCAAGACTTGCAGTGTTGGTGGATACCTTTATGCATCGACTGGGCCTACATGGGCTTGGAATAATACCGATGCTGTTGGGATTGGGTTGCAATGTACCGGGTTCATTATCTACGCGTATACTTGAGACACGGCGTGAACGCTTCATAGCCGCCACTGTTATGGCGATAGCTGTCCCATGTATGGCACAGATTGCGATGATAGCTGGGCTTGTAGGTAGATACGGTGCTAAAGGGCTGGGCACCGTCTTCGGTACGCTGTTTATCATATGGGTTGGATTGGGTGCTTTATTGAACCGTATCCTTAAAGGTGAAAGTCCCGAAATATTCGTGGATATACCACCATATCGCGTACCTTATATGAAAGCAGTAGCTAAGAAGATATGGATGCGTGTTAAATGGTTCCTCAAAGAAGCGGTACCGTTCGTGTTACTCGGTGTCTTCATTGTCAACGTACTATACACATTGGGGATAATTCAACTTATGGGTAGATTCACCGCCCCTATAGTTACTGGATTGTTTGGATTACCTCAGGAGACGGTAGGTGCCCTGCTTATTGGGTTCCTTCGTAAAGATGTAGCAGTTGGTATGCTCGTACCACTGGGGTTGAGTTTGCGACAGCTCATCATCGCCTCAGTGATACTCGCTATCTACTTCCCATGTGTAGCTACATTCACAACACTCGCAAAGGAACTTGGGCTTAAAGATATGCTTAAATCCGTCGCTATCATGGTCGCACTCACCCTTATCGTAGGCACATTCCTTAACTTGATTCTACCAAGATAAAATATCAAAGTAAAAAATAAACTATTGACACACCCCACACCTCAGTTAAATTATGGTGAATTTTGGTGAATATTGGTGAAATGTATTGTGGTAAGGAGGTTTATAGGGTTGAAGGTGCTGGGCGGGTCTTTCTGCCGGCCAAGTTTCGTATAAAGGTTGATGAGGGTAAGGTTATAGTGACACGTGGGTTTGAGGAGTGTTTATTAGTTTATCCCCTATCTGAGTGGCGTAATCTTGAATCCAAGCTCCATTCATTGCCATTCACCGATGCACGTGCGAGGTATCTCTTACGTTGGTTTGTCGGCAATGCTGAAATTGTGGAGATTGACAAACAAGGTCGCATAAGGATACCGCGGCATCTACTTGATTATGCGCATCTTGAAACCGAGGTACTCATCATAGGTTTACTCAACAAGATCGAGCTCTGGAATCCTCGCAAGTATGAGGAATATGAGAGGATGATGGAATCCAAAGTTGACGAACGTGATTTCAAGGAGCTTGGGATATGAGGGTAAGGTTTACCAGTACAAATGGGTACGTTTATTTCAAATTAAGTGGCACCTTACGTAAAGAGGATTATCCCAAGTTACGTCAAGTCATCCAAAACGTTCTTTCACAAGATACACGCAAAATCATACTGGATCTCAATGCTGTTCATCACCTTCATTACATATGGGCCACATATTTAGATGAACTTTATAATTACGCCAAAAGTTTGGGCTATGAGCTACAACTCCATTGCCATAATGGTTATCTTATCAACATATTGAGGTTCGGCGGCTATGTCCACCCCATTTATCCATAAACCAGTCATGGTGGCTGAGGTCATCCACTACCTTAATCCCGCTCCCGGTAAGGTTTTCGTTGATGCTACAGTAGGTGGTGGCGGCCATAGTTATTATCTTCTACAGGCAGAACCAAACATACGACTTTATGCAATCGATTGTGACTCTACTTCATTACAAGTAGCGGTGCGTAATCTATCTGCCTGGCGTGATAGGATAAACTTCATACACGCAAATTTTGTTTCTCTCCATCAATTGGTTACGGAACCGGTTGATGGTATCCTCTTTGATCTCGGTTTATCATCGCTTCAACTGGAGGATCCCCAACGTGGGTTCAGCTTCCGTCATGATGGGCCTCTTGATATGCGGTTTGACACATCTGTACCTTTCACCGCATATAACCTTATAACCCAATCTTCTTATTGGGAGCTCGCCCAAATTATCAAGCAATACGGTGAGGAACGTTACGCCCATGTTATAGCCAAGAATATCAAACAATGCAGACCAGAGACCACATCCGAACTCTATACCGCCATCATAGATGCACTACCACAAAACTATCGTAACAAATCGAAAGTAGCTGCTAGAGTCTTTCAAGCCTTACGAATAAAGGTGAATAATGAACTCTCGAACCTCCAATCAGTGTTGCCGGTGGCTGTAGATATGCTCAAACCCGGTGGTCGGCTGGTTATACTATCCTATCACTCGTTGGAAGATCGTATTGTAAAGCGTTTCTTTAAAAGTTGCAATTCAATCAAAATCTTAACTACTAAACCGATCGTACCATCTGCAACCGAAATAGCTGATAACCCACGTGCAAGGAGTGCCAAACTTCGGGCTGCTGAAAAACTGTGATATGGAACGTATAATAAGCTGGCTCATACTCTTAGGGTTGGTGGTGCTTCTTTACCTACATATTGGACATCAGATCGTACGTTACACGTATCTCATAGAGGTACGTGAGAAGCTACTCCTTAAATTGCAATCCGAATACGATAGCTTACGTGCAGAATATGAATATCTCATCTCACCCACTTCTATACAGAGATGGGTAACCATACACAACTTTCGTGTCCCACATATCAATGAGCGTTCCTATATAGTGATAACAGATGGAGACTAAACTCAAACTATTGCAAATACCGGTGATGTTGATTTTTGGCTTCTTTGTCACTAAGCTCGTAACACTACAGATCCTACATTGTGACGAAACTTCACATACATACTCGTACATACGTACGAAACGTACCATCACACCTATACGGGGTGAACTGTTTGACAGAAACCTTCGCTTGCTTGCAATGTCAAATCATAACCACCGCATATATCCAGCGTACGAGCTCACCTGTCACATCACGGGTATAGCCAACATCTACAACGAAGGGCTCGCAGGTCTCGAGTATCAATTTGATTCGCTACTGCGTGGCCACCCTTACCAAAGGACTTACATTGTTTCAGACGCTGGTAGGTTATATCCTGATCCAAAAGCTAACCTCACCACTCTCACTTTCACACCTTCAGTGGTATTAACCATAGATTTAGATCTACAACAAATTCTTGAGGACGAGCTCATCCGTCGGGTGCACGAAACTTCCGCCCTACGTGGTTGGGGTATCATCCTTGACCCATGGACTGGCGAAATACTTGCTATGGCTGTCTACCCACAAGATGGCCACCATAACCCTATCATACAGGAACAATGGGAACCCGGTTCTGTTTTTAAGCTTGTACCACTTGTTGCATACTTAGAGCATTATAATGTGAACTACGACTCAACTTTCATAACATGTGATACCGTCCGTATTGCTAATAAAACTTTTAAGGATCCCGTTCATCATCCACCATATACGTTTAAGGAGGTGGTTTGGCACTCCAGTAATGTAGGGTTCATCAAGATGGGCTGTTCACTCGATCCATACACTCTCTATTTAGAGGCTAAAAAGTTTGGTTTCGGCACCCCCACTGGTATTGAGTTTCCGGCTGAAGCTCATGGTTACATACTGCATCCATCAGACATGACTCCCGTGGATATTGCCACTTTCTCTTTTGGTCAGGGTGTAAGTGTCACTACGTTGCAGCTTGCGCTAGCTTATGCTGCTATAGCGAATGGTGGTTACTTGTTACAACCCACGCTCGTACGGGGGATCATCAAAAATGGGCAACTACATGTCTTACATAGACCTACCATCATACGACAGGTTACCACCCCCGAAATAGCAGCAAAGGTGGCAGCTCTGCTCGAAGGAGTATTCGACCATGGTACCGCAGTACGTGCCAAGATACCCGGCCTACGTATTGCAGGTAAGACCGGTACCGCCGAGAAGCCGATCCCTGGTGGTTATGCGAAAGAGCGCAAAATCTTCACTTTAGCCGCCTTTTTACCATTACCTGAACCTGAGCTTGTGATAGTTATTTCACTTGACGAAGCCAAGGGAGGGCAATTTGCTGGCACCATTCTTGCACCCCTTTTGAAACGCATAATTTTACGTATATTAAGTCTAGAGGATTATCGCCATTTATGGAGGCAGTATGCGATTGAACCAGCTATTGCCCGAGGTGAACAGCAATATTGAGATAACAGGTATCGCATATCGACATACTTCTGTGAAACCCGGTTATATGTTCGTCACATGGTGTGGCAGGTCGGTAGATGGCCACTCTTACATACACGAAGCACTTAAACGGGGTGCAAGTTTCGTCATCTGTGAGAAAAACATATCACCCAATATTCCACATCTCAAGGTACACGATGCACGTCGTACATTGGCTGAAGTGTCACGTAGGTTCTATGGCTATCCCGACAGGGAGCTCGACGTCATCGGTATAACGGGTACCAATGGTAAAACAACAACCGTGTTGCTCCTTCATCATATACTTAAAAAGGCTGGCATTAAAAGCGCATTTTGGACAACTGTAACTTATGGGGATGACGATGAACAACATGAAGCGCAACTTACCACACCTGAATCGCTTGACCTCTTTGCATTTATGGCTGATGAATTATCCAAAGGGGTAAAGTTCGTTGTGATGGAAGTATCTTCACACTCACTTGTATTGCATCGTGTACATGGGGTGGAATTTCGTGCTACTGGTTTCACATATTTGGGACGAGACCATCTCGATTTCCACCTAACTATTGAAAGCTATATGCGTGCAAAAGCCCGTCTATTCATGAACCTACCTCGTACCGCTATAGCTGCTCTGAATTTTGACGATCCAATAGGAAGGTTTTTCTCTGAGATAACCGATGCGAGGATCATAAGTTACGGTTACGCCCTGCACAGGTTGCCGATGATACGTGGTATAATACGAAGAGTCGACCTCCACGGTATGGAGTGCGAAATCAATGGCTACTGTTTTAATACCACACTTGTAGGTACGCATAATCTTTACAATATGTTGCTTGCTTATTCTATCGCTTATGCGTTATCGATACCCATACCTCGTATTCTTGAAGCGTTTGCCGATTTCCCAGGTGTACCGGGTAGGTGGGAGCGTATCCAAAATGTTATTATCGACTATGCACATACGCCAGGCTCTATGGCTTTGGTGCTATCGCTTGCGAGAAGATTGGCAACTGGTAACCTCATAGTAGTGTTCGGTGCGGGTGGCGATCGCGACCCCGGTAAGCGCCGTCCGATGGGCGAAATCGCTGCCCACTATGCAGATTTTGTGATAATAACCAACGATAATCCACGTAACGAAGATCCTATGCAAATAGCTCATGAAATAGAAACCGGTGTATCCAATACCCCCCACTTAGTAATCCTCGATCGTCGTAAAGCGATCGAGAAAGCTATAGATATGGCGAATGAAGATGATCTCGTCCTGATACTTGGTAGAGGGCACGAACGTTACCAGATTATAGGGGATAAACGGATACCATTGAATGATAAAGAGGTAGTACTTGAATTTTTATCTCGGAGGCATAATGCTGTACCACCTTCTATATCCGCTACGTGAACACTTCTTTCCATTTAACCTGTTCCGTTACATAACGTTTCGTTCCGCTTATGCCGCATTCACTGCATTCATCATCGTATTAATATGGATGCCACATTTTATTAGATTTTTACGTGCACATAATTGGGTAGCAGGTGTACGTGAACCTAGCCTACCACGAGTAAGTAAAAAAGTAGGTACCCCGTTAGGTGGCGGTATATTGATACTGATTGCCGTCATGATAGCTACACTACTTTGGGCTAATCTCAGGGAACCTTATCTATGGTTGGCATTAGGTACCACACTTGCGCTAGGAGGGTTAGGGTTTTATGACGATTATCGTAAAACACGCTCATCAACAGATGTGAGGCCGCGTACTAAGCTGATATTTCCATTTGTGGTAGGTATGGTACTTGCGTTTGTAGCGACTTATTTCCCCAAGAATCCATACTTTACGTATAGAACGAGTGTGCTGTTTTTGAAAGATGTTTACTTAAATTTTGGCATCTTCTACATCATCTTTGTGGGTATCGTGATGACAGCTACGTCGAATGCGGTTAACCTTACCGATGGTATTGACGGGTTAAGTAGCGGTATTATGACACAGGTAGCCACCGTCTACGCCGTGCTGGCATATATTGTGGGAAATGTGAAATTATCACAATATCTCAACCTCATATACATACCAGGTGGGGGTGAACTCACCATATTCTTAGCCAGTATGGCAGGTGCAAGTTTGGGCTTCCTCTGGTACAATATGCATCCAGCTCACATCTTTATGGGAGACACGGGGTCAATGTCACTTGGTGGCGCAATAGGAGCGGTAGCTGTGCTTATCAAACAGGAAATTTTGCTCATCCTCGTGGGTGGCATATTCGTTATTGAAGCACTATCTGTCATCCTGCAGGTGATATCATTCAAACTGCGTGGTAAACGCATATTTCTGATGACACCGTTACATCATCATTTCGAAAAGCTGGGCTGGCCCGAAACCCACATAATGATAAGGTTTTGGATAGCCAACATTATCTTGGGTATTTTGGCACTCAGTACGCTGAAAATTAGATGAGAGCCAGTGTATTAGGGGCGGGTCGAAGTGGCAAATCAGTAGCCAAGTTGCTAGTGGGTAGAGGATATAAGGTGCTGTTAAGTGATATTGTGCCTAAAAGGTTGCAACTACCTGGGGTTGAGTTTGAGTTAGGACATACGGAAAGGATACTCGATGCGGATTTCATAGTGTTGAGCCCCGGTATCTCCCCTAATTTGCCTATTTTACAGCGTGCACGTGAGTGTGGTATCCCTATATATGGCGAGCTTGAGGTTAGCAGCTGGTTCCTACCTGCTGATACCAAGATAATAGCTATAACAGGTACTAATGGTAAAACTACCACCACATACTTAACATATGAAGTTATGAAAGCTGCCGGCTATCCTGTAGTTATCGCAGGTAATATGGGGATACCGCTGAGTGAACGGGTAGACGCTGTCAAAGCGGGGGACTACCTTGTGCTTGAGGTAAGTAGTTTTCAACTCGAAACGATAGATAAATTCCGCCCCCACATAGGGGTATGGCTTAACTTTGTACCCGAACATTTGGACCGCTATCGTGATGTGCTGGACTACTGGAAGGCGAAGGCACG
>CBFDTI010000061.1:0-7515 GCA_965612795.1 uncultured bacterium
TCACCTGTGGCAATGGTTGGGTTTGTGGTATATCTATACACCTGGCCAGCACCACCGGTGGCAAGAAACGTCAACCCCGCCGTCACAGGTACCAGCTTGTTATCTCCCAATACATATACACCGTAGCAGATGCCATCTCTGACGATGAGCTCAGCCACAAACACGTTCTGCATGATGCGGATGTTGGGGTGTGACCTGACCCTATCCAGTAGCGTTTTCTCCACCTTAAACCCTGTGTAATCACCAACATGTGCAACCCTTGCAAGTGAGTGACCACCTTCACGTCTGAGGTTGTAGCTACCGTTCGGATTACGTGCAAACCGCACACCGAGGGATTCCAACTCCTTTATCCGTTGTGGACCTTCGTTGATCATTATTTCGACTGCACGTTTGTTGCAGAGGCCATCACCTGCCTTAAGTGTATCCTCAATATGTTTTTCGGGTGAGTCCTTCGGCGATAAGACTGATGCTATGCCACCCTGTGCGTAGTTGGTGTTGGATTCGGCGCTCTCTTTCTTGGTTAGTATGAGCACCTTACCCTTAGCTGCTACCTTAAGCGCAAATATCAACCCTGATATACCGCTACCAAGTACGAGAAAATCTGTCGTCATTCGACCACCTTACGTCTGATGAAGACGTCGAGCTTGTTGATAGGGCTTACTTCTGGTGCATGCCGCTTGTAAACCGATATGTAGGGCAGGTCACGAAAGTGATGCTCTATAGCTGTGATATCAGCTGGTGATAACGGTTTAACAGGTGACGGTCGTAAGGGGGTATTGATCTGCACCTCATCAGGCTCAAGCTTACTTGCAATAGCTGCCATATCGTGTGCAACGGGTTTGTTGGTATCGATGAACATCATCTGCAATGCGAGCTTGTTCTTAAACTCCTTACGGAATGAATGGATCGCCATGATTATCTCCTTAAGCGTGATACCGGGGGCGGGTTGGTTTATCTGTTGAAACAGTGGTTCATTGGGTGCATCGAGCTTGAACACCACGATGTCAAGTTTTAGTAATGCCCTGTAAACCTGTGGATCGGTTATTAAGGATGAATTCGTAAGTATAGCTAGTGGTAGCGAGGTAAGTTCTCGTATCTTGTCTATCAGTTCGCCAAGGTTCAATGCAAGGGTGGGTTCACCCATACCGGAGAAAGTTATAACATCAGGTGTAACCCGAGCTAACACCGCTTTTAATTCAGTGATAACTTTGTCTGTAGGTATAAAGATGGTACGCTCTCTGGTTAATACCTTTGTAGGCCCTATCTGACAATACACGCAATCGAAGCTACATACCTTGTGGGGTTGAGATATTGGATCAATGCCCAATGAGCGTCCCAACCGCCACGAAGCTACGGGTCCATATACACAACGCATCATTAAACCCTATACGGAAATCGGCCAACCCCATAAATTTAGTTATCACTTTAAAATAGCAAAATATCACAAAAGTCAACTATCAAGAAAGCATGTATATTTAAACAAATTTGAAGCGTAGCGGTTAGACCTCGTATTTTGCAGCGATAGGCATCCTCCTACCTATGCCGAAGGCTTTGGTTGTCACCTTAAGCCCGGGAGGGGCTTGCCGTCTTTTGTATTCGTTGCGGTTGATGTTATCGATGACCCATTTCACTGTTGTAGGGTCGAAACCGCGTTTGATGATATCCTCCATGGAATAGTCCTCATCTATGTAATAGTGGAGTATCTGGTCAAGTATCTCATATGGGGGTAGGGTATCTTGATCTTTTTGGTCGGGTTTCAACTCCGCTGAGGGAGGTTTGGTCAGCACCTCGTTGGGGATGATCTCCGTTTCACGGTTTATGTAGTGTGCAAGCTTATAGACCATCGTCTTAGGTACGTCGGATAGCACTGCAAGCCCACCGGTCAGGTCACCATATAAGGTGCAATAGCCGACGGCGAGCTCGCTCTTGTTGCCGGTGGATAGCACGAGGTAGCCAAACTTATTAGAAAGCGCCATGAGTATGTTGCCACGGATACGGGCTTGGATGTTTTCGAGCGTCACGTCTATGGTGTCACCTATTTGCAAGTGTTCACGTAATGATTCGATATATGAATGGTATATCGGGGTGATAGGTATTACCTTGAATTGTATACCGAGATTCTGTGCCAACTTACGTGCATGATCGACGCTATGTTTCGACGAGTAAGGTGATGGCATCGACACACCCAGGATGTTTCGGCTACCTATAGCTGCGGCAGCTAAACAACATACGACAGAGGAGTCGATACCTCCTGATAGCCCAATGACAGCTTGTGAGAAACCACATTTTCTCATGTAGTCACGGATGCCGAGGATGAGCGCCTCGTAGATGGATTCGATCTCATCCTGTGGTACGTATGAGTTAGGTGTACCTGAAGCTTCTGTGTCAATAGTATGCACGTATTCTTTAAAAGATGGTGCAACATCTATGGGGTTGCCGAGCTTGTCGACACATATGCTTCTACCATCGAATATGAGTTCGTCGTTGGCACCTACCTGGTTGACGAAAATGAATGGTAGGGTGTGTCTCTTGGCATGATTATGTACGATACGGAAGCGTAGCTCCTCCTTACCCACGTGGAAGGGTGACGCCGATATGTTTATGAGTATGGTGGCACCTTTATTTGCCAGCATTTCTATGGGGTCGAACGAATATAGCCTCCTACGCCATAGCTCGGGTATATTCCATGCATCTTCGCAGATGGAGATACCGAGCTGCTCACCTTTGAACGAAACTGTGTGAACTTCTGGTGCGGGGTCGAAGTAGCGGGCTTCGTCGAACACATCATATGTGGGTAGTAGTGACTTGGGTTGGGTTGCAAGTATCTGTCCCTGGTGAATTAACACAGCAGAGTTGTATAAGCCATGCCCTATGGCTTTACCCGTGGGTAATGGTGCACCTACAAGTATGCCGAGCTGCGGGTAGCGTGTGGATACATTCGTAAGTTCATGTATGGCGAGCTGAACCTTTTTGATGAATGATGGTTTTTCAAGTAAATCTCTGGGAGGGTAACCCACAAGGAAAAGTTCAGGGAAGACCACGAGATCGGTTCCATCTTTGGCAACCACCGCTAGTGTATCGACTATCCTGGCTAAATTACCATTAATATCGCCTACAGTGGGGTTAAGCTGTGCGACGGTGACCTTCATTTTAAATCACATTATGTGGATACTGGATTATTTATACCGATATTTGGGTGATGTCAAGCATTGCTAGCCTATAGCTATCAGAATGGGGGTTCGTCTTTGTCGATATCGAAGACAATCTCGCCATTGATCATGGTCTTTTCGATGTAGCTCCTTATGTCGAATGGGTCACCACCCACTATGAGTATATCGGCATCTTTACCGACTTCGAGGCTACCCACCCTATCGTCTATACCCAGTATCTTGGCGGGGTTGATCGTTATTGCTTCGAGTGCGGACTGTTCGTCGAGCCCCTGCTTTATACCCATTATAGCACACAGTAGGAGATAGTGTATACCAACGACGGGATGGTCGGTTGTTATCGCAAAGAGTATACCCGCATCTTTCAATATCTTGAGTGCCTTGAATGTAAGCCCCTGTGTCTCTATCTTTGTGGGTGTACCCAAGGCTGGTCCTGCTATCACTGGTATGTTCTTTTTGCTTAACCAATCTGCAATCTTGTATGCTTCGGTACCGTGTTCGATGACGATGTTGACATCAAACTCCTCCGCTATACGTACTGCGGTGGCTATGTCGTCTGCACGATGTGCGTGCACCCTTAACGGTAGCTCCTTTTTGAGTACTGGGATGAGGCTCTCACAGGCGAGGTCGCGATCTGGTGGTTTCTCGTTGTTTTTGGCTGCCCATTCCTTGTTCTTAATGTAGTTCTGTGCTTTAACCAATGCTCTACGTAAGAGTGCGGCGGTGCTCATCCGTGTCCATGGTGTACGCTTCTGGTCACGTCCTACGCGTTTGGGGTTTTCACCGAATGCTGCTTTTATACCTACTGGATTTTTGATAACCATATCGTCGACAACTTTACCGCTGGTCTTGATCGCAGTTACTGCACCACCGACTGGGTTGGCACTACCAGGTGCTACTGCTACGGTGGTGACACCACCACATCTGGCATATTCGAACCCTTTGTCGAATGGATTGATACCATCTATTGCACGAAGTTGTGGGTTTAGTGGTTCGGGATATTCATTGGTGTCTTCACCTTCTTCGCGGATACCTACCTCACTCAACCCCAGATGCGTATGTGCATCTATGAACCCCGGTAGGATGAATTTACCATGTGCATCTATGATCTCTGTGCCATCAGGTATTGGTAACCCCTTACCTAAAGCTTTTATCTTGCCGTTGTCGATTAGTACCACACCATCTTCTATCTTATCGCTGGTGATGGGTAGAATCGTACCACCAACAATGGCTTTCATTTTACCTCCTTGTGATTAAAGTTTAACATCGTTATACATCTGTTTATCTTATGGGCTGCGTTTCAAAAGATACAGAAAGAATGGTACACCTGCAAGTGATGTGATCACACCCACTGGTAGCTCGAACGCCGTAAACGTGTAGGATAGGAAATCTGCCAATAGGAGTAGACCGCCACCCAGTACCCACGTGTATGGTAGTATACGGCGGTGGTCGGGACCCATCATCAACCTCAATATGTGGGGTACCATCAACCCAACAAACCCTATCGAGCCTGCAAGTATGACAACAAACGATACGATAAGCGCACTTAACACAAACACCAATAGTTTCACGTGTTCGACGTCTATGCCGAGGCTAATGGCCTCCTCTTCACCCGATAACATTATGTTGAACACCTGTGCTCTGTAAGTAAAGTATATGGCGGTGACGAGTGTGGTAGCAGCACCGATTACAAATATCCACATGTGGGTGACATCCCATAACCTGCCAAGGTAGCCCATCAACAAGTAGAAGGCTTCCTGCCACCCTTTCTGTGCCAGCGCCAGTGTTAGCATCACAAGGCTGGATGTGAGTATGCTCATCATCACACCTGCAAGTAACAGTGTCTCACGTGGCAACCTGCCACGATACCTTGCTATACGGTAGACTGTAAGTGTAGCAGCTACACTACCGAGGAAGCCAAACACTATGGGGTTGATACCCATGAGCATGGCGATGACACGACCGAGTGCTGCACCACCAGAAGTTCCAAGTATATATGGATCGACGAGCGGGTTACGTAGGATGGCCTGCAGCATAGCACCTACGAAGGCAAGTGCACCACCCGCGAATAGAGCGAGCAGCACCCGTGGTAACCTGAACTGTAGGTATATCCGAGGGGTAACCTTCACACCTGCAGGCCCATAGAGTAGGCTGAGCGCTATCGCGGCGATAGGTATGAGCCAAAGTAGTTTAACCCGCATTACAGTAAAATAAGACGAATAATGGTGAACACAACCAATCTTTTCTGTTTCGTTGATATAGTTGATTCAACCACCTACATAATCAAGGCAACCGAAGCCGAGTTTTGAAGAGATTTTATAGTGAAGTTGACTTTTGTTCTCTTTTGCTATATATTATTGTGAGGTTAAAAATGATAAGTTTAGCACCAAAAGGAATTTGGGTATGGAGGAGGGAGTGCCATATTATCTGGTGGCAAGGAAGAGAGGAAAATCTTTCATACAAAGAGGATGTAAGAAATGACGCTAAAAGGAAAGAAAGCTAGGGAATATGATAACCCTACAGATTTATTAAAGGCAGAGCCACTCTTGGAAATGGTAAACGTTAAGGTAGAGGATGATAAGTCTATTGTGAAGTTAGCCGAAGATAAAAACGTGGCTTTAATCGCTTTCATAGCTCCTTATGTGGCTGTCAGGATTTCTCCTGTTGAGGAAGCGAGAGCTTTCATAGGCCTACCTGACGAATTCGGCATAGAAGCTCTTATTGAATTGCTAAAACAAGCGGGTGTGAAAAAAGCCTACCTATTGGTTAATAGCCCAGGTGGCGCAATGACCTCCTCCTATAAAATTGCTAAGGCTATTCGCTCTAATCTCGAGTACATCGTTACTTTCGTCCCCCACATTGCAGCAAGTGGGGGTACTCTACTTGCACTAACGGGAAATGAGATAGTTATGGGTTCAATGAGCCATTTAACACCCTTAGATGTGCAAATACACTATAAAGGTACCACCGTATCTGCCGCCACATTTATGAGATTCTTCTCACGTGCTTCAAAGTGGTTCGAGAGGATAAAGCCAGAGGAAGCTCCATATCCTCAAAGGGCGTTAGCCGACAAACTTGACCCATTCTTAATGGAAGAGTGGAGCGGGCTTATGGGTACTGCCATATCTTATGTCAGTGAAATCCTTAAACTTACAGGATATAAAGATAGTGAAGAAATCGCTCGAAAGTTAGTATTAGAGTTCCCAAGCCACGGTTATGTTATAACCAGAGATAGAGCACGGGAAATTGGTCTAAATGTGAAAAATTCAGAAGAGTTCAAACAGATGTGGAATATCATGCGGTATTGGCTAAGTAAATACATCTTTGAGGAAGAAATGACCCATTGTATACGTTATGTCATACCAACAGCGGTTAAAGGGAGCCAAGATACTCTAAAGGAGGAAGAAGATGCTGCAAAAGAACGATCTTGAGAAGAGTCTAAAGATTTGGGGACCTATTAAATCACCGATAAGTAAAAAATCGATTGAACTGTGGGGGGAAACAGAGCCAGAGTCTGTTATCGACTTTTATATAATGTATATAATGCTGAGCAAAAGCTTAGCCGTCACGGAGCGTATGTCTTTCAAACACGGGAATAAGAGTAGGACGGGTGGGCACTAACATAATTTTTAGCCTGAATCATACGGTATAACATCAGAGCGTACCTGGCCATGCAGCAGTGGTATTACGCTCAAATACCGCAAGCGGACATTACATATCCCAGGATGTTATATGAAATTGCATGCATGAAGAAGATATGGATAAGAAAGTGTTTACATATATATGTGGAAATTCAGGTCCTTTAGACGATTATAATCCTCTTAAAATTACAAAAGAAACGATTGCTTCAGAGGTATTGTATATCTTAAACAAAGAGCCTCTCACTATTTTAGAGGTCGCTAGCACTATTAAAAAAGACAAAAGGAGCGTCGAGAAGGCTATAAAATCACTTTTGAAAATAAATGCCATCAGGGAAGAAAATAGAAAATATAAGGTGAACTTTGCGATATTTTCAACAGATGATCAGAAAATTGTTTTCCATATCGGGGAGCAGTATGGGAAGCAATTGGCTTATAAATTACTGGAAAATAGAGCAGAACTTTCCAATTTAGTAAATACGATACAATGCTGTAAATATATTGAGAAGGGCAAAATTATTTTCGCTCTAATTGGTTGTTTTGCACTTGACTGGTACTGTTTGGAGGAATTAGAGAAAAAGGGCTTTTTGAGAATACATAAAAAGCAACCCGGCAAGAGGGAATATGTCCTTTTCGGAGCTGAACCTTTGAATATAAATGTCTCCAGATTATACTGTAGAAGTCACAATATGAGCACCGGAATGTATACC